>CAMMYR010000012.1 GCA_946528255.1 uncultured Methanomicrobiales archaeon
CTCGTCCCAGCAGCTGGTCACCGGCATGTCCTCCACTCCGGGCGTCTCGATACAGTATTCGCTCACGGGGACGGAGGGCGATTACAGCGATTCCGTGCCGAGGATGACCGAAGCCGGCGAGTACGTCGTGTGGTACAAGGTCACCGGATCCGAATCCTATGCCGGCCTGGCGGCCCAGAACCTGAAGGTGACCATTGAGAAGGCGGTCCCGACCCTGTCGGCCTCCGCGAAATCCCTCACCTACAACGGTTCTCCCCAGCTGCTGGCCGATGTCACGACCTCCGCGACCGAACTATACTACCACATCGGCGGCGATACGCAGCCCACATCCTGGACCGCGTGGACATCCGAGAGCTTCCCCGCCGGACAGAATGCGGGAGACTACAAGGTATGGATCAAGGCGGCCGGCGACAACTACCACGAGCAGGTCTCCAGCCTGACCGCTTCCATCGCCAAGGCCCAGGCCAAGTGGACCACCGCGCCCGCGGCGTCCTCCAACCTGGTGTACGACGGCAAAGTCAGAGTGCTTGTGACCGAAGGGGCTGTGGAAGGGGGCACCGCGGCGTTCAACGTCGATTACGCCCCGTTCGTGGGAGAGGGAAGTTCCGGCACGACCGCGGAGCGCAGCGGCCTCAACGCCGGATTGTACACCGTGACCTACAGCATCACCCCCGACGGCAACCACCTGGCGCTCGCGGGACAGTCCCTAACGGTAACCATCGCCAAGGCCACGCCCGTACTGACGGTGGAGCCGGCGATCGGTCTGTCGTTCACCAACGCGAACCAGATGCTGCTGACGTCCGCATCATCCACTCCCAACGGAGCGGTGATACTGTGCAGCATCGACGGAGGGGATTACGCCCCGTACGTGAACAACCCGGATGACGTGGATCACAGCTTCCCCATAGCCAAGGATGTCAAGGCGTACGTCGTCTCGTTCAAGTGCGATGGGGACAACAACTTCAACGCCGTTTCGCCCGATTCGGTCACGGTCAACATACAGGCCTCCGCGGCCCCCATGACCGCACCCGCGGCGATCCACAATCTGGTGTTCGACGCTACAGCCAAGAACCTAATCACTGCGGGAGAGTCCGAATTCGGTACGTTCACGTACTCCCTGACAGGCAACGCGGATGATTATGAGGCAGCCGTCCCCACGGCCGTCAATGCGGGCACGTACAAAGTGTACTGGAAGTTCGAGGCCGCTGAGGGCTACGAGGACACCGAGGGAGTGATTCCGAACATCGCCATAGCCGTGGCCGATATCACGGTCTCCATCGTCCTAGACGATGAGATCCCGCTGGGCATCACCCCCGCTCCCGAAGTCGCCGGCAACATCGGCGAGGGCGAGGTCACTTACCTTTACAAGGAGGCCAGCGCCCCCGACGAGGAATACTCCGATGTGGTTCCGACCGCCCGGGGAGACTACAAGGTCAAGGCCCAGGTGGCCGCCACCGGCAATACCAACGCGGGCTCCGCCGAGAAGGAGTTCTCCATCGTGTTCAACGGCACGTACCCGATCAAGGCCACTGCAGGCGATGGAGGAACCATATCCGGTCCCGTAGCCATCGCCGAGGGAGGCTCGGGATCTTTCGCCATCGAGGCGGGAGACGACTACGCCGTGTCCGATGTGCTGGTCGACGGGGTGTCCGTAGGAGCCGTCGGAATGTACACGTTCGTCGATGTCCGCGCCGTGCACACGATCCACGCCGAGTTCGTATCGTCGCCCGGAGCCAGGACTCACACCGATTCCGAGGGCAACGTCATCGAGCAGCGCACCGTCGAAGAGAGCGGCAAGAAGGTCGAGCTCGAGAGGGTCTCCAAGACCAACAACGACAGCACCGTCCGCGCCACCATAACCGAGGGGGCGGTGACAGCCATCGCCACCAAGACCGTCGAGGGAGGCGAGGAATCGTCCACCGTCAGGGCGATGATCGAGGGATCGTCCGCCACCGCGGCCCAGATGGCATCCGCCACCGAGTCCGCTGCCATCGCGGCGGAGGTCGCCGGAGCGGCGTTCGAGGACCTGGCATTCATCGTCGACGGCAGGGACAGCGGCTCCCAGACCGTGACCGTGGATCTCGGATCCTCCGAGGTCGCGGGCCTCTACGTGGTGACCGAGATGGGAATGGTCGGTTTCGACGCCGAGTGCCTCGAATCCATCCTGTCCGCCGGGACCAGGAGCCTGTCGGTGACCATCGCCGAGGACAGCTCCAAGCTGCCCTCCAGCCTCCGCGGCCGCACCGTTTACGAAGTGACCGTGCAGGGCGCCTACGGGCCCGTCAGGAACTTCGAGGGCAAGCTGACCCTGGCCCTCCCCTACACCCCCTCCGCCGGAGAGGACACCAGGGGGCTCGCCATCTACTACCTGGATGACAAGGGCGTCTCGACCCTGATCGGCGGAAGGTACGTATCCGGCTACGTCACGGCGGAGCTGCCCCACCTGTCCCGCTACTTCGTGGGAGAGGGCGAGTACAAGCCCGACAAGCCCACGGACATCGACTATGATGACGACGACATCTTCGACATCCTCAACAGGACCAACCACAACATCCCGTCCGCCAACGGTGGCAGGAGCTACGGTCTCATCGCCTGCGTCGCAGCCGCGGCAGTAGCGGTGATCGCCGGCACCGTCGCCCTGATGAGCATCAGGAAGAACCGAAACCATACAAGGGGCCCCCGAGGGGGCCCCGGAAAAACCATTTCGCTTTATCAGAGGTTTATAACGAAGGTAACACCGTCGTTGGAGTACGCCTGGTGCTCCGATGGGCCGGAGAACGGGACCAGCGACGGGAGGCGCGGGATTATGACCTTGTGGTCGGAGCATGCCACCTTCCCTTCCACATCCGCGCTGAACGTTATGGTGCGGCCGTCGCGGGAAAGGAACATCCTGTAGCGGCGCTCGGTGAAAAGATCGGACTCAAGGGTCGTGGCGGAGATGCGGCGTATGGTGCCGGAGGATTTCCTCGGTTCGGTAGCGGGCCTGGATTCGAGGTCGGTTATTGTGATTCTAAGATCTTCGATCTCCGAATTAGCCTTCTCCAGGGCCTTCTCTGCGGCTTCTTTCGCAGCGGTCTCGGCTTCCAGGGATCCTTCGACGGAAGCGAGGGATTTCTTCAGTTCCTTGATTTCTGTCGTTGCGGATTCCAGCTTTCCCTTCAGCGCCTCTGTGGCCTCATCGGCCGATGCCGAGGGCTTCTTGAGCTGTTTCTTCAGCGAGCTGATCTCCGCGTTTGCTGTTTTCAGGTCGCTGTTCAACTTCTCTTTCTCTTTGGATGTCGATTTTTTCAGGGAGTCCAGTTCCTTGCGCTTGTTCTCGAACCTTTCCTCCATCCTAGCCAACTTGTTCTTCGCATCCGTCCTTTCTTTGGATACCTGGATGTTCTTGTTCCTGAGATCGTTGTTCTTCTCCTTGAGCTCTTCAATCTTCTTGAGGAGCTTCTTGGGATCCTCGGCCTTCTCCTCCTTGGCCTCCTTCGGCTCCTCCTTTTCTTTCTCAGGCTTCTCCTCTTTGGCTGTACGGTTCGCCGGAGGCTTGACACCTTTGATCTTCTCCAGATTGGCCTTCTCGTCCTCGTTGAGGCCATCCAGGTTCCCGAGAGAGGTGCTGGGTTTCTTGACAACGGGCTTCATGGCAGGAGCGTTCTCCTCGTCCTTTTTCTTCTTCCTCTTCTTCTTGTCTTCGGCGGGCTCCTTGTCTTTGCCGATGAGCTTATTGAAACCCTCCAGCTCTGACTGGTTGAGGCTTCCTTCTTCCACAATCACGTTCTTTTCCATTCCGCCCGCCATGATTATCCATAGAGGGGATGGATTGCGAGGATTTAACGATGGTTGCGACATCGTTTTCTATGCTCCCGCCATACCGTTAGGCATGACCCTCTTCACCGAGCATAGTTACAGCCGCGTCATGGTCTTCATAGACTATCGCAACATCTACCAGGCCGCGCGCTACATGGAGGCCCAGGGATTCAGGATGGATCTGTACAGGCTGACCCAGATACTGGTGGGTGAGAGGGATCTGGTCGGCGCGTACGTCTTCGATTCCCGCTGGAAATACACGAAGAAGTCCGATCCGAATATCCTGCTCCACGATAAGCTGAGGGACGATGGATTCAGGGTCATCGCCAGGGAGTCCCTCAAGAAAATAGAGGAGACCGGAGAGGTCGTGCAGAAGGAAGTGGACGTATCCTTGGCCTGCGAGATGCTAGAGCATGCCCTGATGAACCACTATGACATCGCCATAGTGGTCAGCGGGGACGAGGATTTCGTGCCGGCGATGCAGAAGGTCCAGTCGGCAGGCAAGAGGGTGGAGGTAGCCGCCTTCAACAGCGCCTACAACATCGAGTGCAAGAGGGTGGCGGATGTGTACTACACCCTCGACGACATCCCCTTCATGAGCATGCATTCCCCGACGGAGGGTGATCTGGAGTCTTCCGGACAGGATGAGGGGGAAGACTCCGAGGAAGAATACACCGAGGAAGAAGAGGAGGGATCCGAATGAGGGGCGGAATGGACCTCCTGGAATGGCAGAGGGAATCCCTGGAGAAGGAGGGGCTCTCGCCGGAGAAGACCGAGTTGTTCCTGGCGAAGAAGCTCAGGGTACTCAGGTTCAAGGCCAATCCCCGCGGGGATGGTTCTGTCTCCCAGATACAGGACACGATAGTGTTCATCGATCCCAAATTCTACGGACCCCCGGTCATGCCCGGCGATGTGTGGCTCTGTTCCACGGAATTCACTGGGATGGTCTATAACGCGACCCCGCTGATGAGGATCGACCCGTCCATGCTTTTCGGCTTGAGCGATGAGATCAGGAGCGAGATCATCGAGATCCTCTGGAACAAGAACCGCAGCGCGTTCATAGCCCAGTTCGAGGAGATGTACAAGGAGGAGATCTACTCCCGCGTGAGGGAGGAGACCGCCAATGAGTATGATGCCACCATCGCCAGGCTCAACAATGAGTTGATGGAGACGAAGAGGCAGTTGGACATGAGCAGGATGGTGCAAGCAGCACCCGCCGATGACGGCATAGAGCTTTCCTCTGAAGAGGAAAGCCCGAGCCCCCAGCAGCAGCCGGCGTACTTTGACAGGCAGCCGGCGGTTCCGCCGATGTTCGGCTCCAACTACATACAGGCGCCCGGCATCCCGGAGATAAGGGTCCAGGCGCAGCCAGGGCATCAGTACTACAGGCCTCCGGAGAGGCTCTCCGCGGAGATCGAGTCCGCGGATACCATAAGGATCGACGGACTGGCCGACGGCCAGTATTTCGTTCACATGAGCCCCAGCAAGATGTACCTCGTAGTCAGGAAGCACAGCTACGGTTCCGCCGTATGCAAGAACTGCAGGATACAGTTGGCAGGTCTGGAGAATTACTCTTCTTTCGCCGAACCTAGGCAGCTCCGTGCGGAATACAGCCCCAAGTACGATGGGATCCTGGTATACCTGCGATCGCTCCATCTTGCCCTGGGAGATGAGCTTCTCGTTGATGGAGCTGGCCTCCTCGTTCGGGAGCAGCATGGTGGTGACCTCCATGAACGGGTGCTTGGCGCCCTCGATGATGGTCACATCGTCCAGGGATCTCAGGCCCCACCTCTCGGCGGTCCTCTCCAGCCCCAGCTTCACATCGTAGTCGTTCGGCACCAGCACTATGGCCTTGAACGTCTGCATGCCCAGCTTCTTCGCCGCCATGATCCTGTGATGTCCGTCCACCACCAGGAACCCGTTGCGCCTCTCGATCACTATGATCGGCTCGTTCAGGCCCCTCTTGATCTCGTACTGGCGGCCGATGAGCTCGTCCATGTAGACCTCCTTCTGGGAGGGGATGATCCTCTCCATGGGGATGTCCTTGTTGACCACCTTCATCTTGAGCCCGTTCTGCTGCTCCATGAAGCTCTTGACGCTCATGACCTTGCCTGGGCGGGACTTCTCGATCTGCGACCTGACGATGTCGATGTTCGATATGATGCCCACCAGCTTCTTGTCCTCGTCCACCACCGGGAGGTTCCTGAGCCCGTACCTGAACAGGATGCGCATGGCATCGTTGATGTTCATGGACGGGACGGCGCAGAGGGTTCCCCTGCGCATGACGCTCCTGATCTTCGCTTCCGGATGGTCCACATAGCGCAGGAGCTCCTTGGCGGTGACGAATCCCAGGAGGTATCCGTTCTCGGCTATGGGGAAGCCGTGGAAGCTGGACGAGATGATCTTCTGCCTCACCTCTTCGACTGTCATGTTTGGTCCCACGACCTGGACGTCGCGGATCATGTAGTCGCCGACGGTTGCTTCGGGCATGGGGCCTGGATGGGGTTCACGGTATAAAGAGAGGATGGACTGGCGGCTCTACAGGCTAGGGAAGCCGATGCGTTTCCGCGATACGCAGAATACGATAAATACGAATAATCCTACTATTTAGTATGAAAGTGGACATGATGCGGAGCGACAGGACGGGGTCCGAATCCCGCGACAGAGTTTTCTTGGCCGCTGTGGCCTACGAAGATATGATATCCCCCATACAGGACCTTACCTTCAACGATGCCGTCCGCATCTTCGCGGCCAACGGGCTTGAGCTGGGGAGCGCCCAGATGGCCTCCCTGGGCATGGTCCGCGATGGATCGTTCACCAATCTGGGCCTGCTGATATCGGACCAGTGCCCGCAAGGGGTAAAGGCGGCGCTGTTCGGAGAGGATTCCAAGAGCACGTTCCAGGACAGGGAGGAGATATCAGGATCGGTCCTGAGGCAGTTCGAGCTGGCGGATGCCTTTGTCGGCAAGCACAATGCCCAGCGGTCCCGTATAAAAGGAGCCTATCGCGTAGACACCAGGGATTATCCGGAGGAGGCGGTGCGCGAAATCCTGATCAACGCCCTGGTCCACAGGGATTACGCCATCAACGGGAGCATACTCCTGGAGATGTATCCGGATCGTCTGTCGGTCTCGTCCATCGGCGGTCTGAACAAGGGCCTGGGGCTGGACGATGTCATGATGGGGCTGTCATCCAGGAGGAACGAGAAGCTAGCCGCCGTCATGTACCGCCTGAAGCTGATGGAGTCCTATGGAACTGGGATACCGCGCATAATGGATGCTTACAAGGGGCAGCCCTCGAAGCCGCGGATAGAACTGAGCACCAATGTGTTCCGGATCACCCTCCCGAAGACCATCGATATCGATCTCGACCAGACGTCCCAGAGGGTGCTGGAAATGCTCTCGGACGTACCGATGTCCAGGTCGACCGTGGAGAAAGCGGCTGGAATCAGCCGTATGAGCGCCCTCTCAGTGCTCCACAGCCTGGTAACGGCAGGCCTGGTCGAGGAGGTCGGGTCTGGCAGGAGCACCGCCTATGTCAGGAAGATCCGAATCGTATAATACGCAAAATACGAAAAAATACGAAAAAATACGATTAATTCCGTAATCTAGGTCATCACCGAGGAACCGATACCGCAACAACAATCCGCATCCCCACCAGCCAACCCTTAATAGCAGATGCGCGCAATACACGCGGCAGTGATAGAAAATGGCAGGAGTACTTACAGGCGACGCCATCGAAGAGGAGACCAGGCTGAACGAGACCCTGGCCGGGATCAAGCACGTCATCATCGTCATGAGCGGCAAGGGAGGGGTCGGCAAGAGCACCGTGTCCTCCAATCTGGCCGCCACGCTCTCCATGAAGGGCTACCAGACCGGGATCATGGACCTGGACATCACCGGGCCCAACATCCCCAAGATGTTCGGCGTAGAGGACGAGCAGCTCACCGCCGAGGACCACAGGCTGATCCCGGTGACCGTCCCGCCGTCCATGAAGCTCATGTCCATGGCATTCCTCCTGCCCGACAGGGACTCCCCCGTCATGTGGAGGGGCCCCGTGAAGATGGGCGCCGTGAAGCAGTTCCTGGAGGATGTGAACTGGGGCAGCTTGGATTATCTCGTCATCGATATGCCCCCGGGCACCGGGGACGAAGCCCTTTCCATAGTGCAGCTCATCCCCAAGGCCGATGGGATGGTGATCGTCACCACCCCGCAGGATGTCGCTCTTCTCGACAGCAGGAAGTCCGTGGTGTTCGCCGCCGAGACCGGGATTCCCATAATCGGTATCGTGGAGAACATGAGCGGATTCGTCTGCCCCCACTGCGGCCAGACAACGGATATCTTCAAGAGCGGCGGCGGGGAGGCCACGGCCAAGGAGATGAACATCCAGTTCCTGGGCAGGGTCCCCATCGAGCCCGGCATCGTCATGTCCGGGGATTCCGGAATGCCCATAGTCCTGAGGGATCCCGGCTGCGCCTCCGCCAAGGCCTTCGCGTCCATCATCGACAGGATCGTCAAGACGGTGGAATGATGCTGCTGGTGACCTCCGAGGGGGAGTCGCTGGACTCCTTCGTGTCCGAGGACTTCGGGCACGCCCCCTTCTTCCTCCTGGTGGACCAGGACACCCTGGACTACCACGTGGTGGTCAACGAGTTCATGGATTCCCTGGAGGGTGCGGGCATAGCGGTGGCCAAGGCAATCGTCTCCCTGGGGAACGTGGACGCGGTCCTCACCGGCGGCATCGGCGGCCACGGCATCAAGATCCTGTCCGATGCGGGCAT
Source organism: uncultured Methanomicrobiales archaeon (assembly GCA_946528255.1). The sequence goes on from CAMMYR010000012.1 coordinate 8,579, forward strand.
CAGGGTGGCCTCCGACGAGGAGGGCACCGTGGAGCAATGCATAGAGGATTACAAGCGCCGCAGGGCCCATATCGAGAAGTACGGCGGGGAGCGATCCCCTCCGCCAAACGATTTCCCATCCTACTCCATTTTATCTGCGTAACGGGATTCATGGCCGGTTACTATGTCCGACGAATGCACCGTCACCGTCATGGCCGGCGTCTGCGCCATGACCACCAAGATCCACGCCAAGATGAACGACGACATGTCCGTCTCCCTGGAGATCGAGACAGACTGCCCCCAGATCAAGAAGGGGCTCGAGGCCGCCCCCATACCCGTGGGGATGCCCTGGGACGAGGTAGGGATGCCATTCAACGAGTCCGGCATCTACAAGTGGGCCTCCGAGCACATCAGGCACACCGCCTGCCCGGTGCCCATGTGCATCGTCAAATCCATCGAGGCCGCCGGCGGCCTGGGGCTCAAGAAGGATCCCGTCATAAAGATCGAATGAACGGTCCGCGGGCCGTCCCCGCGACCTAAACCCTTTTTTATATCCTTTTTTCTAACCAGACCCGATTGCCATGCAGAAGAAGATCAAAGCTTCGAGACGCTCCCTGGGGATGAATTACGCGATACGCGAGGTCATAGTGCCCGCTTCCCAGGCCGAGGCCGCCGGCAAGAAGCTGATCCGCCTGAACATCGGCGATCCGAACAAGTGGGACTTCGAGACCCCCGAGTACTTCAAGGCCACCCTCCGCGCGGCGGTGGAC
>CAMMYR010000013.1 GCA_946528255.1 uncultured Methanomicrobiales archaeon
CCGCCGGCGGAGATCGGCACGTACTGGGCCACCGCCACCGTGGCCGCCGATGCCAGCACCACGGAGTACACCTCCGAACGCGTGGAGTTCTCCATCGTCAAGGGGGAGCAGCCGGTCACCGATTCCGTATTCAACTACATAGAGGGTATGTATCCCTACATAGAGATCAGACCGGAGGAATGGGCCGATGTCACCTACTCCGCACCGTCCAACCCCTACTTCGACGTCACCTCCGAGGGGGAGCTGACATGGAAGAGCGCGGGCACCGCCGACGTCACTGCGGTGATCGACGAGACCGAGCACTACCTCGGGAAGACGGTCACCATCACGGTGAACACGAAGGTGGAGGGAGTCAGCGGTTTCAGGGCCAGCTTCAGCCCCTACAACATAAGTTGGGGTGCGGAATACGCATCAGGCGACAATTGGAGAATATACGTATGCGAGACCGACGACGGCGGAGCCGTAATCGGAAGCGTGGCCATAAACCCAGAGGAACCATGGGGCGATATAGATCCGACCGAACAGGGATGGGGCGAATGGGAGTACGGGAAGACGTATGTGGCCTATGTGAACGTGGCGGGTCTGTCCAGCTACGCCGATGTCACCACGGGCTACGATTCGAAATCCGACGAGATGACCTTACCCGAAATGTGCGTGTACCATGAAGACGTCAGTAGTGGAGTCTATGAGATAATAGTGGTCTGCTACAACCCGGATTACTACGATTTCGCCTTGTACAAGGATGGAGAGGACACTCCCCTTGAGGGCTCTGGAGGCACGACCTTCAACGTGGATCCCGTCACTAAGAAGGCGGTCAACACGTACACTCTGGGCAACGGGGATTACACAATCAAATACTACAACCATGAAATCCCCACCAGCGACCCGTGGGGATCGATGGACTCTGGATTACACTTAAGATGAGCGAAGCCGGGCTCCGGCGGAGCGTAAGGAGAAGAAAAAAAACGAGCTGATGAAAATGACAGGAAGCAACCAAGAGAAGAAGGAACTCACCGAACAGGACAGGGAGAACCGCGCGGTCCTCGTGATCCTGGGTATCCTCGGTGTGATCACCATAATAGCGGTGATCCTCGACGATGCCATATTCGGAGCCGAGTCGGCGTTCAACGACAACCCGACCGGGAATGCGATAATCAACGAGATCTACCACCACATACCCGATGCGATAAGGACGTGCCAGATCCTGTTCGTCACCCTGCTGATCTTCGCCCTGCTGAAGCTCATCAGGGACAGAATCACCGCGGACACCCACTTCCAGACCGCCCTGAGGCTCATCCTGAGCTTCACCAGGTATGCCATCTTCATAGTGGCGATCATCTGGATCCTCTCCTCCTGGGGAGTGGACACAACGGCATTGCTGGTGAGCGCAGGCATCCTGGGACTGATCATAGGTCTCGGAGCCCAATCCCTCATAGCGGACATCATAGCCGGTATGTTCATCGTCTTCGATGGGCAGTACAAGGTCGGCGACTTCATCGTCATAGACGGGTGGAGGGGATCCGTTATGGAGATCGGGATACGCACCACCAAGATCAAGGACGAGGGCGGCAACATCAAGTACGTCAACAACAACACCATCAAGGCCGTGGTCAACCAGAGCCAGGATCTGTCCGTTGTGAAGTGCGAGCTGTCCATATTCTACGATGAGAACCTGGAGAGCGTGGAGCTCAGGATACAGGAGTACCTGCCCAAGCTGGTCGATAAGATCCCTTACATCAAGGAGGGGCCGTATTACAAGGGCGTCCAGAGCATGGAGGACAGCTGCGTCAACCTCATGTTCCTGGCCAAGTGCGATGAGGTGGACTTCTACCCCGCGAAGAGGGCCCTGAACAGGGAGATCTACAGGATGGCCAACGCAATGAACATCCCGATCCCGTACCCGCAGATCGTCCTCAACCAGCCGCTGGCCGATGGGACTTTCGACGAGAGCAAGACCGACACCAGGGGAAAGGCCAAGGCCACCGCCTTCGCCTACGGCCAGGCCCACGAATCCGAGGGCATAGAGGCGGAGAACTCCAACTGAGTCCTCCTGAATCGGCTCGTTTCCAAACCCGGGGGACCGGGGGCGGCTGGGGCTATGCCCCGGACCGCCCCAACGGTCCCCGACATCCCGCGATACGACCCCTGGGTTTCTGATGATCTCGCCCCTGTTGGGGAGAATGGTTGGAATTCTAAATCTGAACTGACATAACCTGTGGGGACTTGTTGTTTAAATACATACAGATTAGTTATACACCGATTCCAACTGCTGCGCTTCGTTCGATCGACCGCAAGCCATCGAGCCCAAGCAACAATAGGGGGAAGGTGATTCCATGTGTACCGCTGATGAAGGCAGGAATATGCGCGAAGTATTCGCCAGATACATGAGTGGATCTCCTGTGAGAGAATCCGATATGCCAGCTCTCAAATCCCTTTCGAGGACCGCTTACATCGAATTCTACGTCAGCGACGGAAAACTCTGCGCTCGCCCGGGCCGTATAGGTTCCATGGTTAAGTCCGTCGACACGCAGTGAGATGAGTAGTAACACCTGAAGAAGACAGATTCGGTGCTGAAGATGGCGATCGTGGCTTTAGCAGTATCCATCATACCTACTGCATTCGAGCTTATCTTCGAGATTTTTTAATCAGGTACATCGCCTCTGGATCTACCAGCTCGATGCCGCGCTCCGCTGCGATATCCGCCAGGTCCTCGGTGAAACCGTTGCGGGAGATGATGCAATATTCCAGATTATGGGCTCCCTTCATCCATCCGGAAGTGCGGATGAGCTCCTCGAGCTCCCTCTCCCCCGCCCTCTTGTTCCTGAACTTGCATTCGACCGCAAGATGCCCCGTCTTCCCCCCGTCTTCGATGACCGCCACGATATCGATGTCCGTATCGGTTCCTCCCGCGTTCCCCCACCAGGATCCGATCTCGCTGCAGAGGTGCGCCTTCATCACATACTGCATGCAGATGGACTCGAACATATGGCCGTAGAACGATTCGATATCGTTCTTCAGGATGCCGTATGCCGCATCCCTGTCCTCGCTGAGCGCCACGCCGTTCCTCTTGGCCAGGATCTCCCTGTAGAAGCGCACTAAGCCATCCCTCACGACGAACCTCCTCGTCTTCCTATCCGCTCCGCACATGGGTTTCTTCTCGGCTATTATATCGAGCATCTCCAGCTTCGCGAGGATGGATGCGCACCAGGGCCTGCTCTGATTCGTATACCCCATGATCTCGTTGATCGTGTTCCTGCCCGAGGCCACGGCCTCTATCACCGCGAGGCTAGACTCCGGCGACGGCAGCTCCCTGCGTATGGTCTCCTCGGCTTCGGATGCCAGCGGGGCCAGTGGACCCAGCAGGGAGTTCTTGATGCACTCTTCCGCGGTCCTGCCCGCCATGAGGATGTGGTATAGGGGGAACCCACCCGCGATGGAGTAGATTCTGATGAGGTCCGCCGGATCCATCCCAGGATGGAATTCCGCGCACATGTAATACGGGAGGGGCCTGATCTTCAATGGTCCAATGAACCTCTTGTACAGGGCGCCCTCCCTATCGTAAAGCGATTCCTCCATCGCGCCCATGGATGAACCGCAGACTATGAGGAACGCATTCATATCCTGGAGATCGTGGTCTATGAACCTCTGGAGCATGGAATCGGCGCCAGTGCAGCGGTTGGCGATGAAAGGATATTCATCGATCACGATCACCGTCCTGCCGTCTTCGGAATCGGCTTCCCTGAGCCTCCTCAGGAAGCCGGCGAAATCAGATGGTGGCTCCGTCTCGGTACCGAGAAAGCGATTGAGCTCGTAGTTGAACGATTGAAGGGTTATAGCCAGTGATTCCTCGTTCGCGGTCAGGAAGAGGTGGCGCTTGCCCTTACAGAACTCCCTGATGATTGCGGTCTTCCCCACACGGCGCCTGCCGTATATGGCCAGAGTACGGATTCCTGGATTGGAGAACCTTCTCTCCATCTCATCGAGATATTCATCACGACCGATCAACCGAGACATAATCTCAATATCCCAATCTATGGATATAATAATTGGGATTTGATAACTAACTACTTATCAAATATTTTTTATGTAAACTACTTAGTTATCATATAAAGAATCTGATAACTTGTTCATTATCATATCGAGAATTTGCAATTGTGCCAGATTATCCATTCATGACACTGCCGAACCCATTGCAGACGCCTGGATTCGGAAGCACGGCTGAAACATCTGCTCGGAAAACAGCGGGGAAACCGCTTGTGCCGAGAACCGCATCGGAACTCCAGGTCCTCCTCGTAGACCTGTATCGGATCCACCGTCTCCCACGACCTCTTGTACTCGGCCTTGAAGTGGTACGTTCCGGGGGAATCCGCCGTTATGGTGAAAACCTGCTTCCCTGGGGCGCCCACCAGCCCTGTGGACGACGGGACGAACTCGGACTCCACATGCAGTCCGTCGGAGTAGTAGATCGCCCAGGAGTAGCCCGTGGTGGGGTTGGACTCGAGCTCGATGACCTTTGCTTCCATTGAATCACCTGTGGGGGAATCTGACCCGCCGGACAGCGCTACCGCCGCCAATGCCGCGAAAGCGGCCAATGCGGCCAACGGTATCGCTATCGCCATACGGGACATGGATGTCGCCTCGCCTTTGTAGATATATATAAGGTGGCATCGGATGCTCGGAGGAATCGAATGGGAAATGGAGGGATTCCATTGAAGACGGACCCGGTGACATCTTTCCGGTCGCCCATCGTTTCCGAAAATGCCATAGTGAAAACCCTGAAAATGCCATAGTGAAAATCCTGAAAATGCCATACCTAATTTATACTGGCACATCTATATTGTATCATGACCCTCACTCCCCAGGGATATCGCCCCAGGCTCATCGATTCCAAATTCGAAACATACCTGAACACCTTCGGTGCCGTCTATGTGAGGGGGCCGAAGGGCTGCGGGAAGACCTGGGCATCCCGCAACCAGGCCTCGAGCGAGATCCAACTGAACAGGGATGTCCTGGAAGCGGTCAGGACCGACCGCGCCATAGCGCTCAAGGGGGATGCCCCGCATCTCATCGACGAATGGCAGAAGGTCCCCGCGCTCTGGGATGATGTGAGGTTCGAGGTCGACCGCGCCACGGGCAAGGGGAGATTCATCCTGTGCGGATCATTCTCGATCTCGAAGGACGAGGAGAGCGAGAAACTCCACAGCGGGACCGGGCGCATCGGACGCCTGGATATGCGCACCATGTCCCTTTTCGAATCAGGGGACTCCGATGGTTCCGTTTCCCTGAGGGGGCTTTTCGACGGCAGGTTCGAAAGCACGGATGTCAGGCAGACCGGCCTCGAGGAACTGATCCGCCTATCGATGAGGGGCGGATGGCCGTGGCTCCTGGATGATGGTGCGGACGCCGGTATCGCCCTGAAGGAATACATCAGATCGGTGTGCGAATCCGATTCGACGGAATTGGATGGGGTGAGCAGGGATCCCAGGAAGATGATGGCCCTGATCAAATCGCTGGCCAGGAACGAGTCCACCACCGCTTCCGATACGACCATAGCGAGAGATATGTCCGAGAACGACGGGGAGAGGATATCGGAAACCACGCTGTCCGACTACAGGAGCGCGCTGGAGAGGCTCCACCTGGTCTGGTACCAGCGGTCGTTCGATCCGAACTTCCGCTCCCCGGTCCGCGTGGCCAAGAAACCCAAGCGCCATCTCGCCGATCCTTCGCTCGCTTTCTCCGCGCTGGGGCTCACCGTGGATTCCGCGATAAACGATCTCAAGACCTTCGGTTTCATTTTCGAGTCGATGTGCGAGCGCGATCTCCTGATATACGCGGAGGCCAACGGCGGCGAGCTGATGCACTACCGCGAATCGGACAACAAGGAGGTGGATGCCGTGGTCGAGCTCCCCGACGGCAGATACGGGCTCTTCGAGATCAAACTGGGGATGCACCAGGTCGATGATGCCGCCAGGAATCTTCTCGAGATGCATTCCAAGTTCGAAGAGAAGGGAGGGAGGGTCCCGCAGGTGCTATGCGTCATCTGCGGCGTATGCGGTGCCGCCTACAGGCGCCCCGACGGCGTGTATGTGGTGCCTATAACGCGCCTGACGGCCCGATATGTGCCGGGATCGGCCGAACATCTCCTCAATGCGGAACAGCTCTATCCCCTCGGACTCCGCCCTGGCCTCCACCGCCTGCGGGAATCCGGATCTCGAGAACAGGGCATACCTCTTGACCAGGCCGTCCGCCTTCACGGATCCCGATTTCACCAGGAGATCGTCCAGGACCTTCATCCCGAGCGGCTCGCTGCGGTATTTGCACTCGGCCAGAAGCATCTCCCCGTCGTTCACCGCCACCAGGTCTATCTCCTGCTGACCCAGCCACCATCTCCCCGCCCTGCGGTACCCATGGGAGAGCACGAATTCGCGGCAGATGTCCTCGAAGATATGACCCAGATACTGGTTCAGCTCCCCTTCCATGCGCTCCCATGCATCCTCGATCCCCTGGGGCGAGAGCTCCCTGCGGTCCGGATACACGAATCTGAAATAGGATGCCAGAAGCCTGTCGGCGATGCTGTAGTGCACATCCTTGGTCCTGTCCCTGCCGAAGGGCTCGTCCCTCCTGACGAGACCGAGCATGATCAGCTTCTTGAGCGCGTGGGACACGGCATCCACGTCCATGCCGGCCATCTTCGCTATATCCGAGGGGGTCCTGCGGTCCCTGGACATCGAATGGATGACGGAGTAGTACGTCGCCGGCTTCCTGAACTCGGTTAGGAACAACAGCTCCGGCTCCCCGGCGATGACGCTGGTCGGGTCCAGATAACGGCGCTTGATGTTCTCCTCCAGGGACCTGCCGGGATCGAACTGCTCCAGATAGTACGGGATGCCCCCTACGAGCCCGTAGATGGCTACTGCATCCTCCAGGCCGAACCCTCCCAGCATCCTCCTGGATGTGGCGAAGTCGAACGGGCGGAGCCTGATCTGCCCGGTGCGCCTGCCGTAGAGCGGGCTCTTCTTCCCGAGGACCTCCGATTCCATTATGCTCATCGACGAGCCGCACAGTATCAGGAACAGCTTGGAAGTGTCCCTGGCGGCCTCGATGAAATTGTTGATGAGGCCGCTGTTGTGTCCGGCATCCTCGACCAGGTTGGGATATTCGTCGATGACGACCACCAGCCTCCTCCCCGCGGACCTCTCCTCGGCCCTCCAGAGGATGCGGTCCAACCGCAGGGGCTCCGGATCCCCGGACACCAGCTCGTTGAACATCGAGAGGTTCGTGCTCTCGCTGCCGGGGACCGCCCTGAAGAATACCGCCTCCTTATCCTTGACGAATTCCTCTATGAGCCGGGTCTTCCCCACACGGCGCCTGCCGGTTATGGGGACGAATTGGAACCTGTCCTCCGCATACAGGTCCTCCAGCGCACGGAGCTCCGATTCCCTTCCGACGAACATGATGCTCTGAGCGGGATGCGGATATAAATATGTATTGAAATTAAATTCAATCAAGATATTGAAATTGAATTCAATCAAATCTCCGGATGAAAAACAACCCGCATAGCCAGCATAATTGAAATCATGCCCGGATGCGATGCATCCTTCGCTTCACGGGCTCCCACTTGGCGAGCTCGTTGACCTTGGACAGGGTGGATCCCCTGCGGATCTCCTCGCGGGTGCGGTCCTCCCTCTCGTGCACGTCTATGGCGCGGTTGGCCACTTCCACGGCGTTCTCCTTCGGGACGACCACGATACCCGACTCGTCCCCTATGATCCAGTCCCCGGTGCGGACCCTCTGTCCGCCAACGGTTATCTCGATCCCTATGCCGCCGTATCCCTTGGGCTCCCCTGCGCAGGGCGCCACGGACCTGGAGAATGCGGGGAATCCCATCTCGCGGATGTCGTCGATGTCCCTTATGGCGCCGTCGATCACGACGCCCCTGGCGCCCATGACCTGCGCGGAGCACGTGGCCAGCTCGCCCCATACGGCCACCGGCGCACCTCCCACGTCTATGACCACGATATCCCCCTCCTTGACGCGGTCTATGGCCTCCACGGGCTTCGCCCAGTCGCCGTTGGTGGTCTGGACTGTAAGCGCCCTGCCGACCATCCTCTGCTTGTGCTTCAGGGATTGCGGGATTATCCCGATCATGACGCCCTGCTTGTGGAACGCATCGGATATGTTGCATGTGGATACCTTGGCGAAAGCCTCGAAGAGATCGTCCTCACCATACTTCCTGGCGAGGGAGCTGTCGACCTTGGCGCCGGACATGGCCTTCTTCACGTCGGAGGCGGATCTCCTGATGTCCTCGGTCTTGATGATCGCGCCGCCCACTATGACGACTGATGCCCCGGCTTCGACGTAATCCCCTGCGTTCTCCGCGGTGATCCCGCCGGCCACGGCCACGGGGATGGAGACCGCTGAGACGATAGCTTTCAATATATCCACCGGGGGCGCCTCGCCCCTCATCTGGGTATCTATGCCCATGTGCAGGCAGATGTATCCCACTCCGAGCTCCGCGGCGCGCTTGGCGCGCGCCAGCTTGTCGGGAACGTTGATCATATCCACCATGACCTCCGCCCCGTACTTCCTGCCGGCCATGACGGCCTCCTCGATGGTGGAGTCATCCGAAAGGCCCAGCACCGTGATTATGTCGGCGCCGGCCTTGGCCATTATCTCCACCTCGAACCCGCCGACGTCCATCGTCTTGGTGTCTGCGACGATCTTCCTATCGGGGAACTCCCTGCGGAGGGTCCTGACGGCCTCCGCCCCCTCGCTCTTGATCAGCGGCGTGCCGACCTCTATCCAATCGGCGCCGCCTTCCACGGCCTCCTTGGCTATGATGACGCTTCTGTTCAATTGCATCAGGTCGAGTGCGAGCTGGAGTTCTGCCATAGAATCTCGATTAGGGTATGCGTATTAACGCTTTGCGAGGGTTGTTCCGAACTGCAGGCTCCCGTGAGCGCGTGGAAACCTGCAGGAAGAAACATCCGCATTCCGACCGATCCGGTACGCCTTGGTAGCGGACCGCAACCCCGGCTATTATGAACTGATGGGTGATTCGTTCGGAACGGACGTTATGCCACTCAGCTCGCCCGTCTATCATCAGGAGACAGCTCGATAATAGCGATCAT
>CAMMYR010000014.1 GCA_946528255.1 uncultured Methanomicrobiales archaeon
GGCCGATGAACTGCGGCATGGAGCGCGAGGATGTCGAGAAGGCCATCCAGGATTCACTGTTCAAGGTCGGCATGGAGGAGTACCGCTACAGGCCGTCCACCCAGCTGTCCTACGGGCAGAGGAAGAGGGTGGCATTCGCCGGTGCCCTGGCAATCGAGCCGGATGTGCTGATCCTCGACGAGCCCACCGCGGGCCTGGACCCGCAGATGTCCCAGGATGTCATCGAGCTGGTCGACCAGATGGTCGAGGCCGGGACCACGGTCATCATATCCACCCACGATGTGGATCTGGCATACGCATGGGCGGAGGAGATCCACGTCCTAAGGCACGGGAAGCTGGTGTACTCCGGTGAACCGGAGCCGTTCTTCAGCGATCTGGAGCAGGTCTCGCTGACCGGGCTGACGCTCCCGCACACGTTCTCCGTCAACTTCATGGTCCAGGATATCAGGGGAGGGGAGGAGAAGCCCTATCCCAGGACGAATAGCCAGATCCTCTGCAAGCTCCTGCCGCCGGGCAGCGTTACCGGGAGGATCAAGCTGATCCCGGTGGGGGACGAGCTACCCGAGGCCGAGGACGAGGGGGATGTAGGCATCTACGGATCCTCCACCCGCCGTCTGTTCAGGGCCGCCGAGAAGAATGCGGATTACCATTTCAATGCGATCGAATGCTGCCTCATGGAGGCCGTCAATGGAAGGACGTCGACCCTCTACTGCGACGGCAGGATGGAGCAGTTCGTCCGCGACCGCATCGCCGATCTGGAGAGATTCGGCGGGAAGGTGGAGGTGATCAGATGACCGAGAACGTAGTCGAGCTGAACGATGTCACCTTCACATACGATGGTGCCAGCAAGCCCTCCCTCGAGCACGTCACGCTCAACATCAAGAAGGGCGTGAAGACAGTCATCCTCGGTGCCAACGGAGCCGGGAAGTCCACCATGTTCTACCATTTCAACGCCGTGGAGAAGCCGGATTCCGGTACCGTCACCATCTGCGGCAAGCCCGCCAAGTACCGCGGCAAGAGGCTCAAGGAGATCCGCTCGCAGATCGCGGTGGTCCTCCAGAACCCTGACGATCAGGTGTTCTGCTCCACCGTCGAGGACGATGTCGGTTACGGTCCCCGCAACATGAAGCTCCCTCCCGAGGAGATCAAAGCCAGGGTGGAGGAGGCTCTGTTCCAGACCGGGCTCACGGAATTCAGGGAGAAGAACACCCTGCAGCTGTCCTACGGTCAGAGGAAGAGGCTGGCTCTTGCAGGTGCTCTGGCCATGAAGCCCGAGGTGCTAGTCATGGACGAACCCACAGCGGGATTGGACCCCCAGATGGCCCTTGAGCTCATGGAGCTCGCCGAGCAGCTTCACCACAATGGAACAACCATCGTCATATCCACGCACGATGTGGATCTGGCATATGCATGGGCCGACGAGATCCATGTTCTGAGGAAGGCCGAGCTCATCTACTCAGGCCCTTCCGAGGGATTCTACAGCGATGTCCTGAAGGTCCACTCCACCGGAGTTATGGCGCCGTCCATGTTCGCCATGAACAAGAACCTGGCGGACATCCGCGGGGAGGATCCCGCGCCGTACCCGCGCACGGAATCGCAGCTGATATCCAAGATGGCCTCCGGTCCCAAGGGCAAGATGCATCTTGTCCCGGTCGACGACAAGATCGACCACTACGTGATGGACCCAGTGGTGGAGGTGGCCCCCGATGCGAAGGTCGGGGTGTTCGGCACCATCGCCCGCAGGCTGCTGTACGCCAACGATATGCCGGCGGATTACGTGTTCAACGGATTCGAGGCCTGCGCGGGCAGGTGCCTCAGGGGCAAGGATGCGATCTTGCTGTGCGACAGGGACTGCATCGACCTCGTCGAGGGGAAGATCCAGGAGCTGAAGGTCTTCGGATCCGATATCCCGTACGAGATACACCAGCGAAAAACGAGTTAAAGTGGGCGGGGCGGTGCCCCGCCCGATCACATTCTGAAGGTTTCAGGCCAGGACGTCCTGCATATCGTAGACGACGCCCTTCTTCTGGTTGACTACCCAGCCGGCGGCGAGGACCGCGCCGGCCACGAAGATCTCCCTGGAGTGGGCCTGGTGCTTGATCTCGATCCTCTCGGAGTTCCCGATGAACATGACGGTGTGGTCTCCGACTATGTCGCCGCCCCTGATGGCGTGGATGCCGATCTCCTTCCCGCGGGGGCAGACGCCCTCGCGCCCGCAGACCTTCTCCTTCCCGCCCAAGGCATCGCTGAGGATCTCGTAGGCGGTCATGGCGGTACCGCTGGGAGCGTCCTTCTTCTGGTTGTGGTGGGCCTCGACGATCTCGACATCGTAATCGTTGCCGAGGTACTCGGCGGCCTGCCTGATGAGCTTGAAGAAGATCCCGACGCCGATGGAGTAGTTCGACGAGATCACTGCGGCGACGTTGTTCTTGATGACGGCGTCGGTGATGGCGGTCTTCTGCTCCGCGGTCAGACCGGTGGTCCCGATGATCAGATTGACGCCGGCGGCCGCGGCCACGGGCGCGTTGGCTGCCGTCGCGGGAGCGACGGTGAAGTCCACGAGGACGTCTGTCCTGGAGTCCTTCAGGACCTTCGCCAGGTCCTTGGGGTCGGATACCGGAACTCCGAGAGAGCCAGCGCCCACGATCTCGCCTATGTCCTTGCCGTTGTTCACGAGGTCGAAGGCGGCGGAGAGCTCCAGACCGTCAGTGGCGAGGATGCGCTTGATGATGAGCTGACCCATCCTGCCGCAGGCGCCGACGAGGGCGACCCTTGTGGTCATGCGACCACCCCGAGAATTGCATAGTTGTACATGTTATCCTGCTCTGGGAAATGCGGTAGCCGTATTAAAGCATCGGAGCCTACGCCCCGGCGGTTTCTCTGTATGAAGTATGGTAGAAGTCGGAGGGAAAGTGCGGGCGCGGGATATCCCGCACCCGCTTGAACGGTTCTCAGGCCTTCTTGACCGGCTTCCTGCCGGTTTTCTTGGCGGGAGCCTTCGGGGCTGCCTTGGGGGCGGCGGCCTTGGCGCGGGTCTTCCTGGCGGGTGCCCCGGTATCCTTGCGGAAGCAGAGGAACCAGTCGTAGCAGACCTTGCCCTCCTCCTTGGTCTCGACGCGGTCCTTGGCGGTGCCGCAGGAGCCGGGTGCGGGGAGGATGACATCCATGCCGGGTCTCCAGTCCGCGGGGGTGGCGACGTTCTCGGCATCGGCCTTCTGCAGGGCGAGGATGACCCTCTTGATCTCGTCGAAGTTCCTGCCGAGGGACGGCGGGTAGTAGATCATGGCCCTGATGATCCCCTTGGGGTCGATGAAGAACACGGACCTGACGGCCTGCGTGTCGGATACGGAGGACTGGACCATGCCGTATTTCCTGGAGACGGACATCTTGATGTCCTCGATCAAGGGGAACTTGACCTCGATGTTCCTCATCTTCTTCCACTTGATGTCCTGGATCTTCCTGAGCCAGGCGATGTGGGCGTAGATGGAGTCCACGGAGAGCCCCACGAGCTGTACGTTCAGGGCTTCGAACTCCTGGGCCATCGCACCGAAGGTCATGAACTCCGTGGTGCACACGGGGGTGAAGTCGGCGGGGTGGGAGAACAGGATGATCCACTTGCCCTTGAAGTCGGACGGGAAGTTGATCTCGCCCTGGGTGGTGTTGGCCTTGAAGGCGGGCGCGGGCTCGCCGATCATGGGCATCCTCGGGGGGTTGTGGCAGGGGCATTTGCAGTCGTCGGGGCATCCGCATGCCTCGCAGCAGCCGCATCCGGGCCCGGTGCATTCATCGCAGCAATTACATTTCTCTTCATTCTTCTTAGCCATTGGTCATTAACCTCCGAGGTACGGATTGCGTTGTAGGTTTCTTAAAACAATCCACGGAAGAGGGCCCCGATGCGGGGGAGGCGATAATCGGGATTCCGCAATAGTCTGCGATAGTAGCAGGTGGGAAGCAACCGGTGGAGAGAAGTAGTGAAGAAGGGGGCTGGGCCCCCGTTTGCATCAAGCGATCTTCGTTCCGGCGGTGGGCCCGGCGGATTCGTCCCAGACTTCGCAGACATCGAAGGTCCACACGGCGAAGCAGGGCAGGTTGGCCGCGGCCATGGCCGCCTTCAGGTTCTCGAAGACGGGGCCGGAGTCGGCGCGCTTGGGGTTCTTGAGGACGAGCTCGAAGGATTTGGGTCCGGCGGTGACCGAGATGGCCGCTTTGCCGGTGGCCGCGAGGTTCGCTTTGGCCCGCTTCATGAGGATCTCCCCGACGCCGACGGTGGCTCCGTCGGGTCCGACGAAGATGCTTCCGCACACGATTGCGTGGGGCTGTCCGGCATCGGACACGGTGACGAGCACCTTGGTGGATGCCTTGTCTGCGAGCAGGTCTGCTGTTTCTTTGGGTATAGCTACCATATTATCGCTCCTGTAATCAGAGTCCGTTCCAGCGTATATCCTGTTTTGCTTACACGCCTGTAACCGGCTCCCCCGTCTCTATCTCGACGAAGCGGTTGAACTGGTTCTCCAGGCCCCATGCGGCCATCTTCTCGAGGACGGGGATCAGGGACATCCCCCTCTGCGTCAGCGAGTAGGACACCTTCAGGCCCCCGCGGTCATCCACATCCCGGGATACGATGCCGTCCTTCTCGAGCTCCTTGAGCTGTTTGGAGAGCATCCTCGAGGATACCGCCCCTATGGAGTTCAGGAGCTCGTTGAACCTCATGCTGCCATGCTGGCACAGCATGCAGATGATGGTGGATTTCCATCTGCCCTCTATGACCGACATGGTCGCGTCCAGAGCGCAGTTGTAGCGCGGATTCTGATTCACGCTGCGGGATAGGTTTCAGGTATAATAATGATATCTGATAACATTTTGTAACTTGATGATCCGCGCAGCATCCCGCCGGGAAATGCACGGTTCGGATTGCGAAAGAGTCGCATTCAGAGTTGATTTGAAAGAAAGGTGGACAGGGCGAGATTCGAACTCGCGGCCTCTACCATGCCAAGGTAACGATCTTCCAACTGATCTACCTGCCCAGCAAACCGCTTGATATGTTCATTATTCTTATACCTTTCTACAAGGTACATTCAGAAATCGTGGTTCAGCGTGGACTGGAACCTGTGGATCTCGCCGGGGATGGCGGTGGGGTATTTCCCGTTGACGCAGGCCAGGCATAGGTCGTTCTCCTTGATGCCGATGGCCTCGACCAGGCCCTCCATGCTGATGTATCCCAGGCTGTCGGCGCCGATGATCTCGCGGATCTCGTCGACGGTGTGCTTCGTGGCGATGAACTGGTCCCTGCTCTTCATGTCGACCCCGTAGTAGCAGGGCGCGATGATGGGCGGGCTGCCTACGCGCACGTGAACCTCTTTGGCGCCTGCCTTCCTGAGCATGGCGACCAGCTTCTTCAGGGTGGTCCCCCTGACGATGCTGTCGTCGATTATGAGGATGCGCTTGCCGCTGACCGTGCTCTTGATGGGGATCATCTTCATGGAGACGGCATCCTCCCTCTGCTTCTGGTCCGGCATGATGAAGGTCCTGCCGGCGAAACGGTTCTTCATGAAACCCTCCTCGTAGGGGACGCCGGCCACAAGCGCGTATCCGATGGCGTGGGCGCGTCCGGAGTCGGGGACGGGCATTACCAGGTCCACATCGGCGGGGCACTCCCTGGCCAGGATCTGTCCGATCCTCTTGCGGACCTCGTAGACCTCCCTGCCGTCGAGGACGGAATCAGGTCTTGCGAAGTACACCCACTCGAACATGCAGTACGCTTTGGAATGCTGTCCGGGTGCGGGGTAGATCTTGTAGCTGTCCTTGAAGATCTCGCAGACCTCGCCTGGCTCGATGTCGCGGACGAACTCCCCCTGGAGGGCGTCTATCGCGGAGCTCTCGGAGACGGCGATGTATCCGCCGTCCAGCTTGCCGAGGCAGAGCGGCCTGAACCCGTAGGGGTCCCTGACCGCGAAGAGCCTGTCGTTGATCAGGATGGTCAGCGAGAAGGAACCGTCCAGCTCCCCCATGGTGGCGCGGAGCGCCTTGACGGGGTCGTTGTACTGGTTCATGTACTTCCCGAGCAGCTTGATCACGAGCTCGCTGTCGGAGTCCGTGAGGAAGGTCCAGCCTTCCTTCATGTACTTGCCCTTCAGCTCTGAGAAGTTGGTGATGTCGCCGTTGTGGGCAACGGCGACGGGACCGAAATTGGTTGAAACCGTGAGGGGCTGGGCGTTCTCGATGCATTTGGCCCCGGTGGTCGAATACCTTACATGGCCGACCCCGGCATGGCCAACGAGCTTGGTCAGGCTCTCCTTGTCGAGAGCCACATTGACCAGGCCGTTGCCCTTCTCGGTGTTTATGGAGGCGCCGTCGAAAACGGATATGCCGGCGCTTTCCTGCCCGCGGTGTTGGATTATCATGAGGGCCGTATAGATGTCAGGTGCGACGTCGTAGTCGGCGATGATACCGACGACACCGCAGCTGTGCTTCGGCCCGGCCATGAAACCTCCTTACTCGCGGAGTTTAGCCCAAGCGTAGGACCTGATCTTGGCGGTCTTACCGTATCCGCAGGAGGCGCAGACGCCCTTCCTGACGTGGTAGGAGCGCTTTCCGCATCTGCGGCAAGGTATGTGGGTCTTGTACTTGTTGTGTCTTCCCTGTGCGGGTGTTCCCTTTCCCATGGTCATCTCTCCTTATCGTGATATCCAAGTCCGCGGGGACTCAGAGGCCCGTTTCTATCTTTTTATAAGATAAATCGGGCGATACGATTTGCTCCATACGTGATTTAGTATTTAATGTAGTGGGTTGGATTTTTCCCGATGCCCTGATGGGCCGCCAGCACCGGAAAGCGCTGAGCGCACCGAGGCATCTATTGCTGGGCGATCGGACGAAACCGCCGATGGTGGGAGCGTCCAGTCTATCCATGTCGTAGAAGATGATGGCCTCCCTGACGCCATCCGCGCCGAACCCGGTGCCCATGAAGTGGTCCAGCATGGACATCCTCCACAGCAGGTCCAGGACGGTGACCGCCATGCATCCGAAGTACGAGTTGGCCATATCGTCGTCGTACTCGTTCTGATCCATGAGCGAGAAGACGCTTCCCATGAAGCTGTCCCTGCCGTTCAGTATCCTGATGTAATCCAGCAGCACCTTGGTACCCTCGGCATCGGGGAACTTCAGGCGGATCTCCGACGCATCGGCGAACGCCTTGTGGTGGAGCTCGCCCTCATCATCCATGATCATCCACTCTATCTTCCCGTCGACGGGCATGAACATGTTCCAGTTCCACTGCGGATCGCAGTAGACCGGGACGCTCAGCGGATCTTCCGAGGACATGGATTCCATGGCGAGGTCCATCCCCGCCTCTTCTAACGCCTCCATATCGGGGCGGGAATCCGGGGAGAGCCCGGAAAGGCTCATGACGGGCTCTATCTGGGACATATCGAGAATCCTGGTCAGGTATGCCGGGTCCGCGAACATGTTGATGTTCTCGGCGAGGCTCATCCTCAGGAGCGATGGGTCCTGGTAGACGCCCGCCTCCTTGCATATGGACATGAACTCCCTGTACACGGCGGTGGATTCGGCCATCAGCTTATCCACCCTGGATGATGCCGCCGCGACGAGCTCTTTGGCCTCTGTCACGGCATCGTTGCCCTTCCCGGTCCAGGCTCCCCTGCACGAGAGATCCAGCTCCACCTGGAGCCTGTCGCCCGCGTAGAGGTGGTACGGATACTGGCGGCAGTATGCGGTGCGGTGGTCGTAGACCTTGCACCTCCTGCAGTCGAGGAAGGCGCAGGATCCCCTGCCCTTCTTCATTGCCAATGCGGTGTAGGGTTCGGGCCCCTTGCTCCTGACCAGCAGGTCCGGGTAGTTCTTCTTGAAGAATCCCCTCTCCTCGGGGAGGACCTCCGGCTGGCACAGGCAGCACATTCCGCACTGCTCGGGGCATTCAACCTTCTTTCCGATAAGCTCGGAGTAATCGACCTCGACGTCCACAGATATCCTCTCCAACGGCATCCCCGCAGAACTCCCAGCCTTCTATTTGAACCTCGCCCCCGACCATGACGGTGTGGGGGAACACGGCGCGGAAGCCACCGTACTCGGAATGGCCGCACCTGCTGTGCAGTTTCTTCGGATCGATGGTGGACGATGCCCTGATATCGAATATAGCCAGATCCGCATCCATTCCCACGGCTATCCTGCCTTTGGGGATGCCGAAGGCATCGCAGGGGTTCTCCGCTCCCATGCGCATGACCCGGTCCAGCGGGATCCCGCCCGAGCGGAACATCTCCATGAGGATGGGCATGGTGGTCTCCACCCCCGGCATCCCGCCGGGAGCGGAATCGAAATCCTGGGACTTCTCATCGGATGTGTGCGGGGCGTGGTCGGTGCCGACCATATCGATGTCCCCCGCCAGGAACCTCTTCCTCAGGGCGTCCCTGCAGGCATCGTTCCTTATCGGGGGGTTGACTTTGAATGCGGCGCCGGGGTTGCGGTCCACATCGAACGTGATGTGGTGCATGGTGCATTCGGTGGTGAACCCGGCGGCCTTGGCCATATCCAGGCCCTCCGTGGTTGTGATGTGGCAGATGTTGATCCTCCTGCCTTTGAAATTGGAAGCCAGCCTCCTGATGGCGTTCCACTCGGCCTCGGCCGGGCGGTTGCGGAGGTGGTCGCGGGTGCACTTCTCCGGTTCTTTGAGGATGAGGGAATCATCTTCGGCGTGGACGCTGACCCTCTTGCCCGTGGATAATGCATTCTCCACCGCCGGTACGAGCTCCTCGTCATCGTTGAGGAGGATGTTCCCTGTGGTCGATCCCATGAAGAGCTTGAATCCGGGGACCTGATGTGCCAGCATGCCGGCGTTGATGTTTGGCGTGATGGCGGCGAACAGCCCGTAGTCCACATAGGACCTCCCCGATACTGCGCGCTTCTTCGCCATCAGGGTCTCCAGGTCCGTGACCGGGGGCTTGGTGTTGGGCATATCGAGGATGCAGGTCAC
>CAMMYR010000015.1 GCA_946528255.1 uncultured Methanomicrobiales archaeon
TGGGCGAGCTGCTGCTGACCAGGTTCTCCCTGATGACACCCATGGCGAGCATGACTGCCAGGGCCGTGGTGGTCCGGCCGGCGCAGCTCTCGCTGATGACCACGAAGTCGTATGCCTTCGCCAGCATCTCCCCCAGCTTGTATCCCTTGCGGTAGCTCTCCTCCACGTTGCGCACGGATTTCCCTGTGGTGATAACTTCTCCACACTCCCCTCCGGTGTAGAAGTAGGGTACATCCGGGATCCCCCCGCAGCCGCCGTTGACGATGTAGAAAGGCATGCCGGAGAGATCGAGGGCGGCCTTGGTTAGAGTCGCAGGGGTCGGGATGCCGCCGGGGTTGATCGGTATGCCCTTCATGCAGGTCACCTTCCCGTTGACCAGGAGCTCCGCATCGGCGGCGGGCGTGAACATGGTGAGCTCGGGGGTGTCCCCGGCTTCGGAGACCCCGGGTATGGTGGAGGTGCGGGTGTTGGCCACGGTGCACGTGAACACCCCCCTCTTCCCCCAAATCCTGGACATTATGTCCTTCGCGATCTCCTCGTCCCCGTGAACGCCCAGGCTGGGCGGAATCTCGAAACCTGCCATTCTCTCGCCTCTTGTGCTTGACTATGTCCGGAACGAGCGTCGCCAGCGGGTGTATGGAACCCGGGGCTATGCCCGCATCGATGGACGTCCATACCGGGACGTCCGTGAGTATGTGCTCGCCTGTGACGCACGATGTGCCGTGGTCGGCGAAGTAGATGATGTTCTCCACGTCAGGGAAGTGCTTCTCCATCATCCTGTCGGTGTGCTCCAGGACCCACTTCTTCTTCTCGTGGTCCTTCTGGTGGCTGTACTCGTCCACCTCGTCGATGTGCAGGAAGACGTCCCCGTGCTCCAGGGCCTCGACCGCCGCGGGGAAGCGCTCGTCCAGGTCGTCGATGAGCATTATCTTCTGGCCCAGCGAGGCGCAGACGCCCAGGGATGTGGGGCTGTCCGATATCGCCGTCAGATTGTTGAAGCAGGAGTGGGCTGGATACTGGTGCCCGAATTTTCCGCATCCCCATGGATAGTCGGTTATGCCGCCCATGTCGTCCGATACGGCTTTTATGAACTCGCCCAGCACGCCGGGGACCTCCACGTAGGGGGCGTCCACCGGAGGGGACGGGGTCACGGGAACATCGTCGCACTCCATGGTGAGCACGGCGCGCCCGTTGATGAAGAACCTGATATGCGGGTCGCGGCCCTCGAATATGTCCATATGGGAGAGCATGACCCGCTGGAGCTCGTCGCTGAACTCAGATGCGTGGTATGACCACCTGACCATCCCGTCCTTGATCTCGGCGGGGCTGAGCCTGTACGCCGTGCGCTTGGGATCCATGATCGGAAGGCCCAATCCCAGGGCCTCGAGGGCCCCCCTGGGGACCTCCGGCGGATGGCCGGTGAAGAACTCGTTGAGGAAAAGGTGCGTGTCCCCCCTGCCGGTCGTCCTGAACGCGTGCCTGGCCTTATCGTAGAGATATGGCATCTCGGCGATCTCGACCGGCTTCTTGCCGCCGAGATGCGGATTGGGATCGTCCTCAGCCCCGTCCAGGAGCACGTAAAGGGTGTTGCTCATCGTATCTTCCTTAGGGCTATGGCGGCCTGTCCGACCGATACGCCGCCGTCCCCGTTGGGGACCTGCCCGTGCAGGACTGGTACCAATTCGCGCGATTTAACCGTATCCACGAACATGCGCGCTATGGGCGCGTTATAGGAAACCCCGCCGGTGAGGCCGATCTCCTTCACGCCTTCCGATTCCGCGCGGTCCGCGGCCAGGCCGACCATCGATTCGATCACCGACCTCACAGCGGTGTACGCGAAGTCCTCCGGGGAGCATCCCCCGATATGCTGGAACATATGGGTGTAGCGCACCGTGGAACCGTCGATATACGCTCCGAAACCATCGACCATCCTCCCGCGGGAGAGCAGGGGTTCGAGCCTCATGGCGGGCTCCCCGTCGTAGGAGCGGACGGAGCATGCGCCGAGGGAATACGACAGCGCATCGAGGAAGCGTCCGAAGGACGATGTCCTGACGCCGCTCCCCATCATCTTGCCCAGGATGGCGGCCTCGCCGTCGGTGAAATCATGGTTCTCCGAACCGTTGGTGGAATCTATGGCGAACCTGAGCCTGCGGATGTCCCTGAGGGCCTTCTCGCCCCCGAGGAGCGGGATGGTCTCCAGGTGAGCCACCCTCTCGTAGCCGGTATATGTGGAATCCAATACCTCGCCGCCCCATGCGGTGCCGTCGTCCCCGTGGCCGGTCCCGTCCAGGGTCAGGCAGATGCAGCGGTCGATGCCGTTCTCGGCCATCAGGGATGCCGCGTGAGCCCAATGGTGCTGCACGTCTATGATCTCCGCACCGTGCTCCTCGGCGATGCGCCTGGCTATGCGGCGGTTGGCGTATCCCGGGTGGAGGTCCTCGGCAACGACCGAGGGTTCGCAGCCCACGTAGCGCATCTGCGCCCTGATCGCCTCTTCGAGGAACTCCGGGACGCCCATCCCCTCGCCGTTCCCTATGTGCTGCGTGGGCCATATGCGGCCCTTGGATGCCACGGACCCCGTCAGGTTCTCCTGGGGCCCCACGGCGACGGCGTCGCCCTGCGGTACGGCTTCGATGTGGTACGGGATCGCTCCCCTGGATCTGCGGATGTACTGGGTCCTCTCGCCGAGCATCCTTATGACCGAATCATCGGACCTGTTGGCTATGGGCTGGTTGTGCAGAAGATAATAATCCACGCCTAATGCCAGAGCCTCATCGTCATCGATGACCATCGGCTCTCCCGGGGCGTTGGCGGATGTCATCACCAGGGCATCGGCCTCCAGATGGTGGAACAGGATGTGGTGCATGCCGGTATAGGGCAGGAACATCCCGATGTTGTCCAATCCGGGGGATGCGGCCTCGGTCTCCGCGGAAGGCTTCTTCCTAACGAGTACTATCGGCCTGTCGGCGGACTGCAGCCTCGCCTCCTCCTCCGGGGTCGGATCCGCGTAGCGCCTCAGCGCATCGATGTCGCGGACCATGACGGCGAAGGGCTTCTCGCCGCGCCTGTACCACTCCCTGAGGTGCGGGAGGCGGTCCAGGGTGCAGCAGATGTGCATCCCTCCCCATCCCTTTACGACGGCCAAGGAGCCCTCATCCAGCTTATGCGCCAGAACTTCGATGGGGTCGCCTTCCACCGGATTCCCTGATGAATCCAGGAGGCGATACGCCGGACCACAGGCGGGACAGCATATCGTCTGATGATGGAAGCGCCTGTCGCCGGGATCGGAGAACTCCCGCCCGCATTCCTGGCACAATTGGAATGCATCCATGGAGGTCAGGGGCCTGTCGTAGGGGATCCCCCTCAGCAGGGAGTATCTGGGACCGCAATCGGTGCATGTGGTGAAGGGGTACATCGAACGGCGTCCGGGAGAGAACATCTCCGCGACGCACCTGTCGCATACCGCACTATCCGCCGGGATCGATGCCCCGGCGCCCGAGCCGTCGGAATCGATGATGGAGAAGCCGGACGGCCCATCGTACGGGATATCCTCCCTCTCCACCGACTCGATCCTTGCCAGCGGCGGCAGTTCCGACATGAGGACGGACATGAGCTCGTCCGGCCTGTCGGTGTCGATGACGACCCGGGATCCGCCGTTGCGGACGGTCCCGGATGCCCCGCACGCGGCGGCGGCCCTGTAGACGGCCGGCCTGAACCCGACCCCCTGGACGGTGCCGCGCACGATAATCCTCATGCTGCGTGGATTGCCTAATGGATATAAAACAGGGCCGAGGCCGGTCAGCGGTAATCCTTAATACGCGCTCTTTAATAGGGAGCGCATGGAGGTCCTGGAGATAGACGGCTCGAGGGGAGAGGGCGGCGGGCAGATGGTCCGCACGTCCGTTGCCATGTCAACCGTTACCGGAAGGACTGTCCACCTGACCCGCATCAGGGAGAACCGCCCCACCAACGGCCTGTCCAAACAGCACTGCGCCGCGGTGAATGCGGTGGCCCAGATGGCGGGTTCCAACGTGACCGGCAATGCGATCGGTTCCCGGGAGCTACTTTTCGAACCCGGCAACGACCAGGTCTACAACATCCAGATGAACATCGGGACCGCCGGGAGCGTCAGCCTCGTCCTGCAGGCCATGCTGCTGGCGGCCAGGAACCACTCCAAGAGGCTCACCGTCGACATCAGCGGCGGAACCAATGTGATGTGGGCGCCTCCGATAGACTCCTACAACCAGCTCCTGTTCCCCCTGATGCACAGGATGAACATCAACGCCGACTGCAGGATCATCGACAGGGGATTCTACCCCCAGGGCGGAGGGCGCGTGATCGCGACCCTGGACCCGATCAACGAGATCGCCCCGCTGGATATCGAATCCCTGGGAGAGCTCATCGGCATCAAAGGGGTGTGCTTCAGCCAGCGCCTGCCCGATTGGATCACCAAGGACCTGATGAGGAGCTGCGAGGATGCATTGGCTCCGATAGCTGACGTGGAATTCGATGTCCAGAAGACCGAGGGCGATTCCAGGGGAGCCGGCATAGTGCTGGTGGCCGAATTCGAGAACGGGATGCTCGGCAGCAACGCCCTGACCTCCCGCGGCCACACGGCGGACCGCGCCGGCGAGGATGCCGCGGCCGACCTGATGAGGGAGATGACTAGCGGCGCCACCATGGACGTGCACACCGCCGACCAGCTGCTCCCGTACATGGCCATGGCCACCGGGAAGAGCGGCTTCACCGTCTCCAGGATCAGCAAGCACCTCCTCAGCCAGATGGATACGCTGGAGTCCTTCCTGGACGTCAAATTCGGCGTCGAGAGGAAGGAGAACGTCTACAGGTTCACTGTCACCCCCGGTGAGAACAATGAGGCCATTCATCCACATTAACTGCGCCATGTCCGCCGACGGGAAGCTCGCCGGCGAGGATAGGACGCAGGTCAGGATCTCCTCCGACGAGGACAAGGCGCGCGTCAAGGCGCTCCGCAGGAAATACGATGCGATCCTCGTGGGCGTCGGCACGGTCATCGCCGACGATCCCCATCTGACGTTCAAGGACGGGGATTATGACACGAATCCCATCAGGGTTGTCCTGGACCCCCACGGCAGGACCCCGGACGATGCGCAGGTGCTCGACGAGCGCGCCCCCACCGTGATGGTCACGCTGGAGGGATGCGGCAGGGAATGGGACTGCGAGGAGACCGTCCGCATGGGAAAGGACGAGATCGACCTGCCCGCTGTCATGGATTACCTGGCGGAGGAGATCGGCATCGAGAACATCATCGTCGAGGGCGGCGGCAAGACGATATCCGGATTCTTCAGGGCCGGCCTAGTCGACCGCTACACCGTGTTCGTCGGAGGCCTCGTCATCGGCGGTGCGGATGCGCCCACGCCCTGCGACGGACCCGGGTGGGTGAAAGAGGGCGGATTGAAGCTGGAGCTGAAGGACTGCGAAGTCCTCGGGAACGGCGCGCTGCTTACTTTCGAGCCATCGCGGAGCTGACGGTACGTCGGATCTTCTGGATGTTAGGTACATATACCAGCATGCGCGTCATTAACTATTCGCGGTGATACGATGCTCGGGATGCTGCATTCGCACTTGGATTGTAGAAAAAAAGAAGCGCTCTGCGATAGCAGGGGCCGCTTGGCCCTGATTGCCATAGTGCTTGTGGCGTCCGCTGCTATCGCAGGTGCTTTCGCCATGACACTGGAGGGCGATGAGATCTCGGCTGCGGACCCCACGTTCACATGGGACGAAGGAAGCAAGACCCTGACCGTAACATGCTCGGGACCTATGCCGAATTATACGCAGAACGCAGCCCCTTGGTTTTCATATTGGGATAAAGCAACCAAAATAGCGATTGTGAATTGCACCAACATCGGAAACTATGCGTTCCATTATTTTCGGTCGGTGACCGAAGTAACCATGGATAAACCGCCCACTTCTATCGGGGATTATGCTTTCTCGAGTTGCATCAAAATGCCGCTCATAGACCTCAGTGAAGCGACAACGTTGGGCGACGGCGCATTCACCGGTTGCAAAGAAATGGAAGGGACACCGAACCTCAGCAAAGTGACGTCGATAGGAAGGGATGCTTTCAGAGATTGCGCCAAACTGAGCGGATCCCTGACGGTATATGCGAAGACCATCGGCAGTTTTGCATTCCGCGGTTGCGACTTCTCATCCATAACAATCCCTGCTGAGATGGACTCGCTCGGCGATGGCGTTTTCCAAGAATGCAAATCTATTACCGGTTTCGTACTGCCGACCAACCTCTCCTTTATCGGACAGAGCATATTCAAAGACTGCATAAACCTCGCATCGGTCTATATCCCTAATAACTACACGGATATCGACATTGAGGCATTCTCAGGCTGCAGTGAGCTGACAACCGTAACGGGAATGGCAGGGATCAAAACACTCGGAGCCAAAACATTCATGGATTGCTCTAAATTGAACAGTGTCCCCCTCGGGAGCAATTTAGAGACTATTGATTACAGTGCTTTCCAGAACTGTTCTGTTCTGGAAACCCTCAGCATCCCATCTGGAGTCACCACGATCGGAAATGATGCATTCAACGGTTGCGCAGCGCTCACATCCATCACGATACCGACTGGAGTGACTGAGATCGGCAATGGAACGTTCGACGGCTGCACTTCGCTCACCTCCATCACGATTCAATCAACCCTAGCTAGTCTGGGCGACACTGCATTCCCCGAGCACACGTTCTACGATGACGCCACCGTGCTCGATAAAACGAAAGAGAACCTCAGCACGAGCAAATTCACGGGCACGGTCGACCATATGAGCCTGGTCGTCCACACAGCGACGTTCTCCGTGGGATCCGGCAGCGCCCCCGCCCCCGCCGACATCACAGCGGGGGAGCTCCGGACCATCACGCTCCCAGAGTACAGCGGTACCATCCCGTCCATGAAATTCCTGGGATGGACATACGGCACCACGACCTACAAGCCTGGAGACGGGGCCGTCATGGGATCGTCCGATATGGCTTTCACAGCCAAATGGGCCACCGTACATAACGTCACATACGATATCGACGGAGGCAGCGGGGATGCTCCCACCGAGGTGCCGATGGGTGAGACCGAGGAATTCACCGTCAAGGGTTACACTGGAACCAAGGAAGACCACAGGTTCGACGGCTGGTCTTGCGGGACCGATACGTTCGTAGCTGGCGATACCGCGACCATGGGCACATCCGATATGACGTTCACCGCGATCTGGACCCTGATCCCGAAGCACTCCGTCACATACGACATAGCAGGCGGGAGCGGGGATGCCCCCACACAGGACCCCGTGCCCGAGGGCGGTAGCTTCACGGTCGCAGACTACACAGGGACGAAAACCGACTACAGCTTCGACGGTTGGAGTTACGAATCCGGCACGTACACACCCGGCGATACAGTGACCATGGGCACATCCGATATGACGTTCACCGCGATCTGGACCCTGATCCCGAAGCACTCCGTCACGTACAATATCGCCGGAGGCAGCGGAGAGGCACCAACACAGGAGGATGTCCAGGAAGGTGCTAGTTTCACCGTCGCCGACTACACCGGGACCAAGGAGGACCACAGGTTCGATGGCTGGACCTGCGGATCCGACACGTACAAACCCGGCGATACAGTGACCATGGGCACGGAGAACATGGGGTTCACGGCCATCTGGACGTTCATACCCAAGCACTCCGTCACGTACGACATAGCAGGCGGGAGCGGGGATGCCCCCACGCAGGACCCCGTGCCCGAGGGCGGCAGCTTCACGGTCGCAGACTACACCGGGACCAAAGAGGATTACAGATTCACGGGATGGGTCTGCGACGGCGTCCCCTATGCGCCCGGAAAGACCGTGACCATGGGGACCTCGGATATGGAGTTCACCGCCGTGTGGATCCCCCTCGACAAGCACACCATCACCTACGATGTGGCGGGAGGGTGCGCGTCACGGCAATGGAAAGCATCATCCTCACCGTGGAGCCTCTGGAAGAAGGCAAGACGTTCGCCGTGGCGGAATACAGCGGAACCAAGAAGGGGTTCGACTTCAAGGGATGGAACGACGGGATCGCGACGTACATCCCCGGCCAGATCTACACCGTCGGCGGAGCCGATGTGGTGCTGGTGGCCGTCTGGACCGCCGTGAAGGATGTCCCCGCCGAGGACGATGAGGACGACATAGCCGTACATACCCATGTGACACAGAGAAACGGGTCGGGATACGACATATTGATCTACGTGGCCATCGCAGCGGGCGCGGTCGCGTTGGCGGCCGCATGCGTTTGGGCGGTGCGCAAGCATCGAGTCCCCCGACCATCCTATTAATAATCCTGGGGGATATAATCCCCCAGTGATTATCCCATGAGGGCAGAGATAGACGGCAAGCAATGCGACATAAGGGCGGTATGGTTCGAGAACGGCAAGGTCCGCATGATCGACCAGAGGGAGCTTCCCGCGCGCATCGTCATCGTGGATTTCGACGACCATCTGGCCATAGCCGAGGCCATCCGCAACATGACCACCCGCGGCGCGCCGTCCATCGGCGCCACCGCCGCATACGGCATGTGCATGGCCGCCCTCAACGGCAAGGATATCAATGAGGCAGCCAAGGCCATCAAAGCAGCCAGGCCCACGGCCAATGACCTGTTCTACGCCGTGGACACCATGCTCAGGGACCTGAAATCCGGGAAGGATCCGATAGAGGCGGCCGATGCCTACGCCCAGTCCATGGTCGACAAGTGCACGGCCATCGGGAAGTACGGCGGGGAGCTCATCAAGGACGGCATGAAGCTCATGACCCACTGCAACGCCGGAGCTTTGGCTACCGTCGATGTCGGTACCGCCCTGGCCCCCATGAGGCAGGCCTGGGCCGACGGCAAGAGGTTCTTCGTCTACGCCTCTGAGACCCGCCCCAGGCTCCAGGGCATGCAGCTCACCGCATGGGCGCTCAACCAGGAGGGGATCG
>CAMMYR010000016.1 GCA_946528255.1 uncultured Methanomicrobiales archaeon
CGTCGTACCAGGACAGGAACTCGAATCCGGCCCTGACGGGGCTGGCGGGCCTGATGGCCTTGGTGTCCGCGACGACGCTCTGCGGCGATACGGGGCTCCCGCCCGCGGAATCGAAGGTTACGGTGAACTGGTCGAATCCCGGTGCCGGGGACCACAGAGCGACGAGCTTCGAGGTCTCGACCACGGGGGCCGAGAAGTCGAATGCTTCCGAGAACGTATAGCTGGTGTACCATCCCTCGAACTCGTACTTCTCCCTCAGGGGGTGCACGGGCTCCTCCAGGATATCCCCCACATCCAGGGTGTGGGATTCCACGGGGGTGCCGCCGTAGCTGTCGAACGAGACGGTTGCGAGTTGCACCCACTTGCCGTACATGTCCGTGGGCCCGGTGACGATGCCGTGGGCGAAGTCGAAGGGCTCCCCCGAGAATCCGCTGTCCAGATACCAGCCTCCGAAGCGGTAGCCGTGCTTCGCCGGGGTGGCCGGCTGGATGGGGGTGTCCGGGGTATCGGACATGAACTGCCTGGTGAACAGCTTGTCATCTATGTAATACGAAATGACCCACACCGGATACGACCACTGCGCGTACAGCGTCAGATTGCCGTCGATATGGATGTCCCCGCCGTCGGCATAGGAATCCCCCGAGCCGTCCGCTATAGTGTTCCAGCAGGTGAAGGCCTTATTGATCGTCTCGCTGATGGGATCCCCGATGTATCCGATGGAATCCATGGTCCTGAGCGGAGTCGGAATGTTGCTGCCCAGGCTCTGGGTGGCGATGCCGGCGGATTGGGCCCTATCGGTGTTCGGCATGAATGTCACGGTGATGTTCTGGGACCATGTGGCGTACAGCCTAGTGGAGGTATCGGCGAGGGTGATGAGGTCATCGGGCTGGTACCTGATGCCGTGGCCATCGGCGTGGGTATCCCAGCCGACGAAGGTGTACCCCTCCCTGGTGAATGTGTTCCCTGCGACGACCATGGAGATGCCCGGCAGGCCGGTGGGGCACACCGGGCCCTTGTCCTTGCCTCCATTGGCATCGTAGACTATGCTGGATCCGACGGCGTTCTCGTCCATGACGTACGCCAGACGAGCACCCGAGTAGGTGTTGATGCTGTCGGTTATCCTCGTGGTGATCAGACCGATCGCCTCCTTGGCGGAGTCTATGTATCCGCTCTCGCCTCCGACGGCGACGGCCTGGGAAGCGTAGGTCTTGTTGTGGAAGAAGTTGTACACGTAGGCGTTCTTCCCGGTCATGTGGATCCAGCTGCTGACGAAATCCCATGTGTCTTCCCTGGTGGAGGTCTGGTTGATCGCGGCCCATTTCCACTTGCTCCAGTATGTCTTGCCGGGAACGTTGTAGCCGATGTTCTCCAGCTCCGAGAAGTTGCTGGTGAGATTGACGCCGCCGAGGACGTTCGAGGCGTACATGGCCTGCTTCGCGACACCCGTCGATCCCAGGAGCTCGGCGGCCGATCCGACCAGGTTCTCGAAGAAGACCTTGGTGTACTTGCCGTTGACATTGCCGAACCAGGAGAGGTCGCCCTGACCGGTCGTGCTGAGACCGCCGCCGCTGGAATTACCGGTTCCGAACATGCCGCGGTAGTTCTTGGACACCATCGTGGAGTAGATCATGATCTTCGCCAGGGACCACTGGTAGAGGTTCATCATCTGGTAATCGGATCCCGCCGCTGCGGGGGTGTTGTCAGCGTAGCTCTTGAATGTGTTATGGCTGGCCCTAACGGGCGCCACGCCGCTCTGGGACACCATTGCTTTCTTGCCGTCTATGGTGGCCGTGGACGCCTCGTACACGCCCAGCGCGATATACGGCGCCGTGTGCGTCTCGGTGGATCCGGGGAGCTTGTAATCGTGGGCGTAGGAACCCATATCGGTGACCTCGCCGAAGGCGGTCCCGGTGAAATTGAAATTCGGCGAGCTGGATATGAAGAGGTAGTTGTAGGTCTTATCCTCGGCCACGTTCACGGAATGCCAGTAGACCGTGGGAATGACCAGCATGATGTTGTAGAACGCGGATTTGTTCCCGCCGGTGGAATCGTGGTTTATGGCCGTTCCCGAGATGGTCTGCTTCAGGTTGTTCGGGTTCAGGACGTATGCGACATGCCCCACGGCCTTGCTGAGCCTGGGCTCGTATTCATCGTCGTAATTGACGGAAGTGGCATCGTAGAGGTTGATCGCCGCGTAGAAGCAGTTGAACGGGCCCCTGCCCGTGGCGCTGTCGAACTTCCAGTAGGAACCGGCGTTCTTCAGATTCAGATTGGCGCCCTCCATCTCGACCGGCTCGCCGCCGTCATGGGATTCCCATGCGCGGACGTCAACGACCAGATGGTTATCGTAACCCGATTTCGCCTCCCAGGCCAAGTTGGAGTTGTAGACCTTGATGATGTACCCGTACTCGTCGGGAACCGGGATCGCGGAGCTGACCGGTATCTCGGCCTCCGCCGATTCGCCGATGACCGTCACCGACGACAGGACCATCACCGAAACCATGGCGAAGGCCATCGCTACGGCTTTGCCTGCGGACCCGCCCTTGATAATACCATGGTTCGTTCTACCGACCCCACTCATAGGTACTCAAAAAGCGGTATGCATAAAAATAATTGCGCCCGCTCGCTCGGTTCTTTCGCGCCCGCGCAATGGTTGCCCTGCGGAAACATTTATTAAAAGAAGGGACAGTCGCCTGTTTATGGAAACATACCTTGTCGAGAAGACGGAGAACACCGCGACCATCGGGTTCAAAGAGGCCAACCTCACTCTCATCACGCCTCTGATGAAAGCCCTCGAGGATGATCCCAACGTCGAGCTCGTGAGGTACCTGGACGAGCACCCCGAGCTCGTGGACAGGAAGCTCATGATCCAGGTGAAGAAGGGGGACCCCATGAAGGCCTTCGAGAAGGCCGCGGACTCCCTGGTCAAGTACTTCAAGAGCTGATTTCTTGTACAGGACATGCACGACCGCGGAAGCGGGCGTTGGCATGCGGAAGTACCTCTGCGACACCGACGGCACCGGAGGCCATCTCAAGACTGAGCCCGAGGACTTCAGGGTCACCGAGATATCCGACCCTCCGAGGGCCAAGCCCGACGGGGATTTCACCGTCGCCACGGTCACCTGCCGCAACTGGGAGACCAACCGCCTGGTCAGGATGCTGTCCAGGGAGCTGGGGGTATCAAGGGAGGCCATAGGCTTCGCGGGCACCAAGGACAAGAGGGCCGTCACCAAGCAGCTCATGTCCTTCAAGTGCCAGGAGTCCGATCTCTCCAAGATACACCTGACGGATGTGGCAGTGGAGGACCCCTACAGGGCCGCCAGGGCGCTGCAGATCGGGGACCTCATCGGCAACCGGTTCGAAATCAGGGTCAGGGACTGCTCCATGCCCCTTTCGGAGGTGGGCCCCATCATATCGGAGAACGCCTCCATCATCAGGAAGGCGGGGGGATTCCCGAATTACTTCGGAGTGCAGAGGTTCGGCGTCGTGAGGCCGGTCACCCATCTTGTCGGCGAGAGGATCGTCAGGGGCGACCTCGAGGGCGCCGTGAGGATGTACATATGCTACACCACCCCCGAGGAGGATCCGTCCACCGCGGAGGTCAGGAAATCCCTCGAGGGATGCGACGATTGGAAGGCGGCGATAAAGGCCATGCCTAAGTCCATGTCCTTCGAGAAGGCCATGGCAGGCGAGCTGCTGGCACATCCCGATGATTGGGCCGGTGCGATAGAGGCGCTCCCGAAGAACCTCCAGATGATGTTCGTCCACGCCTACCAATCGTTCCTGTTCAACGAGATGCTCAGCAGGAGGATGGACGCGGGAATGCCGCTGAACCTCCCAGTGGAAGGGGACATCGTCATCCCCACGGATGCCAACGGCATCCCGGACCACGAGCAGATCGTCAGGGTCACATCCAGGAACATCGATCTCGTAACCAGGCAGGTCCGCGCCAAGAGGGCGTTCGTCACCATCGCGCTGTTCGGGGCGGACGGCATAGTGGCCGAGGGCGAGATGGGGGAGATAGAGTCCAAGGTCATAGAGGAGAACGATCTGGCACAGGAGGATTTCATAATCCCGCAACTCCAGAAGTGCACCTCCAAGGGCGGCAGGAGGGAGATCCTCTGCCCGCTGGACGACCTGAAGGCCGAAGTCCTGGACGACGGGTATTCCCTTTCCTTCTCGCTCCCCAAGGGCAACTACGCCACATGCCTCCTCAGGGAGTTCATGAAATCCGAGATGAGGGACTACCGAGCCCGAGCATCGCTCATGTGCGCGTATTAAAGTCCTAGATAGGGTTTTTATAATACGCGCCCGTGTCATGCGCATTAAGAGGTTGATTCGGATGGGCTCTGCCTTATCATCGACTATTGGAACCCGCAAAGGACCGCTGGCGCATATCGATCTGAGGATCGCATTCGCGATCGCGGCTGTCGCGGTGATGCTCCTGACCCCTCTGACGTACGCCCAGGAATCGGATGCCGACGGGGAGCGCTCCACCACATCCCAGATTCCCACGGGCGATGATTACATGTATGTGATCAAAACCGATGCCAACAACGTCAACATCCAGGATGTGCTCGTCTCGGTCGATGGGAGCGCCCTCGTGAGCAAGTACCGCGTTTCCGCGAGCTCCGAGGACAAGAGCAGGGCCACGACCATCAACGGCAGCTGGAAGATCAACAAGTTCTGGGATTTCGATCCCGACACGGGCCTGGGCCCGTTCAATGCGTTCTATGCGGCGTTCAACACCGCCGAGGACTCCTCGGCCGATGCGGCGAAGGAGACCAAGCTCAACACCGCCAACGGCACAGTCGCCTATGTTCTGAATCCGTACAAACTGACCGAGACCCTCAACGGGACATCCTACTCCTACCAGAAATACAACATCATGATCGTCATCCCGACGGTCTACTGGAAGGCGCAGACGGAGGGGAGCAACGTCTACCTGTACGTGTCCAGCAAGGCATCCTATACCGCG
Organism: uncultured Methanomicrobiales archaeon; assembly: GCA_946528255.1. The sequence continues at coordinate 4,979 of CAMMYR010000016.1, forward strand.
GAGGGAAGGAGCACCATCTCCGGGATGATGGCCTATGCCCATACATTCACCCCGGTCGGGCAGAAGAATCTCAGCTGGACAGAGAATGTCACGGTCATGCCCTATGTCGCGATAGGGGTCTACGAGGGTCAGAAGGTCACCATGGGAGGCAAGAGCACCCTCGTCTCCAAGAGCGGCGTCACCCCCACCAACCTCGGGAGGGCTAACCAGATCATGAACGATGCCAAGTCCTATGCCAACAACAACGTTAGCGCATCGGGTTCGGCATACATGGTCTGGAACTACTACCAGTGGGAGCTGTCCAAAATCATGGGATACACAGTGATGGGGACGAAGAACTCGCAGGCCATGGTCGGATACGGACATAGCGACTCGGGGACTTCCAACACCGGGGGCACCGATGCCCGCGGCCCCTACTACGGCAATAACAGCGGCGGCAATGCGCCCGGCAAGCTCTTCATAGAGAACTCCTGGGGCTCGGCATGGGATCTGATCGGAAGCCTCTACAACTATAATGACAACGTCTGGACGGCGAACGCTCTGGGCGGATTGGGGCATTTCGGCAACAAGAACTCGGGGAACAACCACAAGGTCAACAACAAAGGTATGAGCGGGCAGATAACCAAGACGTTCACCAACAGCGAGTCGTGGGACATCCCGAGCGGGACGGGTTCGGCCAGCACAACGAGCCTGTCATACCCGGGAGACTATGCCTGCTCCAACGGCAGGGATTGCAGCTACATGATCGTCGGCGGCGCCGGGCCCAACAACACCGGATGCGGCCTCAACTACTACAGGGTGAACTCATTCCCCGATCACAGCGGCGCCATCTCGGCGCGCTTGGCATACGCGATGAGCGCCAACGCCGTAGCGGCGCAGAACCACGACATCGAATACGATGCGAACGGCGGTACGGGCAAAGCCCCCCTCAAGCAGAAGTTCCAGGACGGGGACATGCTCATACCGGCGAAGAACCCCTTCACCGCGCCCACCAACAAGTTCTTCGACCACTGGAACACAGCTGCCGACGGGAGCGGCGACAAATACCTCGCCGGAGAATCCAAGGCTGTAGACGGCGAATCCGATGTCAAGCTCTATGCCATATGGGTCAACGTCGCGGTCCACTTGTATTCCAACAACGGCAAGGATCAGCAATACCTGCAATATGTGCACAAGGACGTCGAATCCCCGCTGGACGACATCTCCGTCATGGGATTCGATGCGCCCCTGTCCCCCAACGGCACGCCGAAGGCGTTCCTATACTGGACGGCCGGCTCACCCGGAACGGATGAGAAATACGGGAACACCGGTTTGGTCAAATTCTCCATCGCCACCAACCTGTATGCCAACTGGGGATATCCGTTCTTCACAGTGGTCTATATGAGCAACGGGGAGCCCATCGAAAGAGAGTACGTGGAAACCGAATTCCCCTATGCCCTGAGACCGGCGGACCCGATATGCGAGGGCTATCATTTCGCCGGATGGTACGCTGACGCCGGGATGCAAGAGCCGTTCGACTTCACCGCCCCCATAGACGGCGATGTCACCATCTACGCCAAGTGGATCCAGATCATGTACGTGACCTTCGACAGCTACGGCGGCAGCGAGATCCCCGTCGGGGATACGCTCTTCGGCGACCCGGTGGCCCAGCCTTCGGATCCGACCAGGGACAAGTACCTGTTCAGAGGATGGTACACGGACTACACGTTCAACAGGATGTACGACTTCTCCAATGATGTGAGATCGGATTTCACCCTCATCGCCAACTGGGCCGTGGATCCCGCGTACCTGAAGTACGACGTGCACTTCCAGACCGCCGGCGGCAGCCCCATAGCGGATCAGGAGGTCGCCAACAGCACGCCCGCGCAGCGGCCCGCGGATCCGACCAGGCAGTACCACGACTTCGACGGATGGTTCACCGATAGCTCCCTGTCCACGATGTACGATTTCACCACCCAGGTCACCGAACCGGTCACCCTGTACGCCGGGTGGACCGAGTACACCTACACGATCGTGTTCAACACCGAAGGGGGCATCTGGAAGACAACCCTCGGAGGCGACTCCAACGAAGCCGAGGATGAGAGGATGGTAACCGTCAGGTTCTCCGAGCCCCTGAAGCTCCCGACCGGGAAGGACATCAGGAACGGAGACAAGGTCCTCGCCGGATGGTCCCTCAATGAAGACGGTTCCGGCCAGATCTACAAGGGAACGATCACGTACCTGACCACCGTCCGCAACGCCGAGGTGGCACTGTACGCCGTATGGGAAACGCCCGAGCCGATCGAGGAGGACGACGACATCTTCAGGATCCTCGATGCCAACGGCCAGTCCCCCAGGAGCAGGGACTCCCATAACATGGAGTGGCTGACCATAGCGATAGGCGCCACCATAGTGGCCGTAGCCAGCGCCCTCGTCCTGGCTGTGTTCAGGAAGCGAAACTTTTTCCTCCCCTCCGGGGGAGGACCATTGCCGCCCCTATGCCGTCATGGCGGGGTCGCCAATATCAAACGTTCTAGCACTACCTTTTTTATAGTTATTACGCGTGTTGTAAGGCATAGTAAAGGTGAACGGTATGCTAAGGCGTATTAGCAGAAGAAGCAGCGTGCACCGCACACTACCGATCGCTATGGCGGTCCTGATGGCCTCGATCATGCTGGCGGTGCCCGCCACGCAGATGTTCGAGGGGGAATCGGACGGAGCCCTGGACAAGCTCGCCACCGCTGAGCTTCCGACCGGCCCCGATTACATGTACGTCCTGAAGACCAACGCCGACAACGTCGCGGTCCTGGATGTGCAGGTGTCCGTGGACGGCAGCCCTCTGGAGAGCAAATACCGCGTCCGTTCCAACAGCGATGAGAAGAGCGCGTCCACCACCGCCAACGGGTCGTGGAAGATCAACAAGTTCTGGGATTTCGACAAGAACACGGGTCTTGGGCCGTTCAACTGCTTCTACGCGGCCTTCAACACCAACAACACCACCGGGGCGGACGATGCCAAGGAGATACGCCTGAACACAGCCGAGGGTACCGTCGCCTATATCCTGGACCCCAACAATCTCAAGAAAACACTCGTGGGAACCGAGTATTCGATCCAGCAGTACAACATCATGCTGGTGATCCCGACCGCCTATTGGTTATCCAAATCGGTCACCGAAGGAGGAGTCAGGTACAACTACCTCTACGTGACCAGCGACAAGAACTACCCGCTACTTCCGTCCGGGGCATCCAGCAGCATGGTCGCATACGCTCACACATTCAACACCTCTGGATCCGACAACTCGAGGGCGGATTTCTCCGGAACCCCTTACAAATTCATCGCGATCGGAGTCTACGAGGGCAACGTCTCCAACGGCGTCCTGCTATCCAAGAGCGGGGTCGCGCCGACGAACATGAACCTCACCTCCCAGGTCATGCATACCGTGGAGAAGGTGAACGCCAGGGCCCGCAACGCATACGTCCCCGAGGGCTCCGCGTACCAGACGTGGAACTTCTACCAATGGACGCTGTACAAGATCATGTCCTACACGGTCATCGGAACCAAGAACGTGCAGGAGATGGTAGGTTATGGCCACGCCTCATCCGGGGTCGGGACCGCCGGCGAGTGCGACGGCAACTCCCCCTACTACGGGACATCCGTCAACAGCAACTGCAAGGCGAAGCTGTTCATCGAGAACGCCTGGGGCTCCCGCTGGGATGTCGTGGGCAGCACATACGCATACAGGAACAACGTCTGGGCATCCAACCCCCTCGGAGGATACCTGTACGGCAGCGGGAACAGCTGCAACGGTGATAAGATCTACACGGGATCGACGAAGGGCCAAGTGGC
>CAMMYR010000017.1 GCA_946528255.1 uncultured Methanomicrobiales archaeon
GTAGTTAACCATAGGTTGTCAACCAAAACAATGTTTATATAGAAGGACTGACAATCATATACTCAGCATCCGGCATAGGTCCGGAACTAGGAGAAATATCAAATGGGAATGGGTAACGCCCCCGTGCTGATCCTCAGGGAAGGCACCAAGAGAGAGAAAGGAAAGGACGCTCAGTTCAACAACATCACCGCCGCCAAGACCATCGCGGACGCCGTTCGCAGCAGCCTCGGCCCCCGCGGGATGGACAAGATGCTCGTCGACTCCCTCGGAGACGTCGTCATCACCAACGACGGTGTCACCATCCTGAAGGAGATGGACGTCCAGCACCCCGCCGCCAAGATGCTCGTCGAGGTCGCCAAGACCCAGGACCAGGAGGTCGGCGACGGAACCACCACCTCCGTCATCATCGCCGGGGAGCTCCTCAAGAAGTCCCTCGACCTGATCGACTCCAACGTCCACCCCACCACCATCACCGCCGGATACCGCATGGCCAACGAGAAGGCCCAGCAGATCCTCAAGGACGTCTCCATCAAGGTCAAGCCCTCCGACGAGAAGCTGCTCATCCAGATCGCCGAGAACGCCATGATCTCCAAGCAGGTCGCCTCCCGCAAGGAGTTCTTCGCCAAGATGGTCGTCGACGCCGTCAAGACCATCGTCGACAAGAAGGACGGGAAGAACTACATCGACCTCAAGAACCTCCAGTCCGTCAAGAAGGCCGGTGCCAAGATGGAGGAGTCCGAGCTCATCAAAGGTCTCGTCATCGACAAGGAGCCCGTCCTCGCCACCATGCCCAAGCTGATCAAGAACGCCAAGATCGCCCTCATCGACACCGGTTTCGAGGTCCGCAAGCCCGAGATCGACGCCAAGATCCAGATCACCGACGCCGCCCAGCTCCAGCAGTTCGTCGACGAGGAGGAGAAATCCCTCAAGGCCATGGTCGACTGCGTGAAGAAGGCCGGAGCCAACGTCGTCTTCTGCCAGAAAGGAATCGACGACCTCGTCCAGCACTTCATGGCCAAGGAGGGCATCTACGCCTGCCGCCGCGTCAAGAAGTCCGACATGGAGAGGCTCGCCCGCTCCACCGGCGGAAACATCATCACCAAGATCCAGGAGCTCTCCAAGGAGGACCTCGGTTCCGCCGAGGCCGTCGAGCTCCGCCACGTCGGCGACGAGGACATGACCTTCATCACCGGCTGCAAGGACCCCAAGACCGTCTCCATCCTCGTCAGGGGAGGAACCAACCACGTCACCGACGAGGTCGAGCGCTCCCTGGTGGACGCCTGGTCTGTCGTCAAGGTCGCCATCGAGGACGGCATGATCGTCACCGGCGGCGGTTCCACCGCCATGGAGATCGCCATGGGCGTCCGCGACTATGCCGGCACCGTCGGCGGCCGCGAGCAGATCGCCATCGAGGCCTTCGCCTCCGCCATGGAGATCATCCCCACCGCCCTCGCCGAGAACGCCGGTCTCGACCCCATCAACATCTGCATCGAGATGAGGAAGCAGCACAAGGCAGGCAAGAAGTACGCCGGTCTCAACCCCTTCACCGGAAAGGTGGAGGACATGAAGGCCCTCAACGTCATCGAGCCCTACCGCATCGGCAAACAGGCCATCAACTCCGCCACCGACGCCGCCGTCATGATCCTCAGGATCGACGACGTCATCGCCTCCAAATCCTCCCCCGCTCCCAACGCACAGGGAGCCGGAATGGGCGTCTGATAACGGAAAGACGCCCGGAACGGGGCCGGAAGGCCCCGTCCCAACCCTTTGATCAGGTTACTAGGAAGTGGACACTATGGCAGATGAGAAGTCGGATGAACCATCCAAGGCAGAGTCCAAGAAGGTTCCCAAGAAGACCGCCGAACTCGAGAAACAGCTCGAGGAGGCCCGTCAGAAGGCCGATGAGTACCTCGACATGGCCCGCCGCGTGCAGGCGGACTTCGAGAACTACCGCCGCCGCACCGAGCGTGAGGCGGAGGACCGCCGCAAGTACGCCACCCTGGACCTGGTCAAGGAGCTGCTCAACACCGTAGACGACCTGGGACGTGCACTGGAGAACGCCGACCCCGAGGACCCCCTCACCGTGGGCGTCAAGGGTGTCAGGGACAATCTGGTGAAGATCATGGAGGCCCAGGGTGTGAAGGAGATCCCCTCCGAGGGGAGATTCGACCCGGAGTTCCATGAGGCCCTCGCCACAGTGGAGGCCGATGAGGACGGCATGGTCGCCATGACCGCCCAGAAAGGGTACACGATGCACGACCGCGTCATAAGGTACGCCAAGGTCATCGTGACCAAGAAGAAGGAGCAACCCGCTCCCGCGCCGGAGGAAGGTCCGGCAGATAACGCTCAGGAAATTGAGAATAAAGAACAATGAGGTGATAATATGTCCAGAATAATCGGAATCGATCTCGGTACCAGCAACTCCGCAGCATCCATCATGGAGGGTGGAAGGCCCACCATGGTCCCTTCCGCGGAGGGAACAAGCGTCGGAGGGAAATCATTCCCCTCCTATGTCGCATTCACCAAGGACGGGCAGCTGCTCGTCGGAGAGCCTGCCCGCAGGCAGGCCGTCACCAACCCCGACGGAACCATCAAGAACGTGAAGAGGAAGATGGGTTCCAACGAGAAGGTCACCGCACTCGGAAAAGAGTACACCCCCCAGCAGATCTCCGCCTACATCCTTCAGAAGATCAAGAAGGACGCCGAGGCGTTCATCGGGGAGCCCATCGACAAGGCCGTCATCACCGTCCCCGCCTACTTCAACGACAACCAGAGGCAGGCCACCAAGGACGCAGGTAAGATCGCCGGCCTCGACGTCATCCGTATCATCAACGAGCCCACCGCCGCCGCACTGGCATACGGTCTCGACAAATCCGGCGAGAGCCAGAAGATCCTCGTCTTCGACCTCGGAGGAGGAACCCTCGATGTCACCATCATGGACTTCGACGACGGTGTCTTCCAGGTCCTGTCCACCTCCGGCGACACCCAGCTCGGAGGATCCGACATGGACGAGGCCATCACCGAGTACGTCATCGGCCAGTTCCGCAACGAGACCGGCATCGACCTCGACAAGGACAGCGCCGCCCGCGTCCGTGTCAGGGAGGCCTGCGAGAAGGCCAAGATCGAGCTGTCCACCACCATGCAGACGGAGATCAACCTCCCCTTCATCTCCATGGACGCATCCGGTCCCAAGCACCTGATCCAGACCCTCACCCGTGCCAAGCTCGAGGAGCTCGTCGAGCCCATCGTCGCCCGCTGCCGCGGTCCCATCGACCAGGCCATCTCCGACGCCAAGCTCACCTCCTCCGACATCGACAAGGTCATCATGGTCGGAGGACCCACCAGGATGCCCATCATCCAGAACTTCGTCGAGTCCGTCGTCGGCCCCAAGATCCAGCGCGGTGTCGACCCCATGGAGTGCGTCTCCTACGGTGCCGCCATCCAGGGAGCCGTCCTGTCCGGGGACGTCAAGGACGTCCTCCTGCTCGACGTCACCCCCCTCACCCTCGGTATCGAGACCCTCGGCGGAGTGGCCACCCCCCTCATCGAGAGGAACACCACCATCCCCACCAAGAAGAGCCAGATCTTCTCCACCGCGGTCGACAACCAGCCCTCCGTGGAGATCAACATCGTCCAGGGAGAGAGGAAGATGGCCGCCGACAACACCAGTCTCGGCAAGTTCATCCTCGACGGTATCGCCCCCGCTCCCCGCGGCATGCCCCAGATCGAGGTCACCTTCGATATCGACGCCAACGGCATCATCAACGTGACCGCCAAGGACAAGGGTACCGGCAAGGAGCAGAAGATCACCATCGCATCCTCCAACAAGCTCACCAAGGAGGAGATCGACGCCATGGTCAAGCAGGCCGAGCAGTTCGCCGAAGCCGACAAGAAGAAGATGGAGATCGTCGAGGCCCACAACCAGGCCGAGACCGCCATCTTCACGGTCAAGAAGTCCCTGGACGAGCTGGGCGACAAGGTCTCCCAGGAGGAGAGGGGCAAAGTGGAAGCGGCCATCAGCGACCTGGAGGCGGCCAACAAGACCGAGAATGTCGAGGACATCAAGGCCAAGATGGACGCCCTCATGAAGGTCATGGGGCCCATCAGCGAGAGGATCTACAAGGAGGCCTCCCAGCAGCAGGGCGCACCCGGCGCCCAGGCCGGACCGGAGCAGCCCAAGCAGTCCTCCCAGGAGGGCGCCCAGGGCGACTTCGTGGATGCCGATTACAAGATCGTCGACGACGAGTGATCCAGATGCCGAGGGATTACTACGAGATCCTCGGGGTCGAGAAGACCGCGACCCAGGAGGAGATCAAGAAGGCCTACCGCTCTCTGGCCAAGAAGCACCACCCGGACGTCTCCACGGAGCCGAAGGAGGTCGCGGAGGCCAAGTTCAAGGAGATATCGGAGGCCTACGAGATCCTCTCGGACGAAGAGAAGCGCCGGATGTACGACCAGTACGGCTTCGACGGGGTCAAGCAGAACTTCGGCGAGGGCGGCTTCCAGTGGAGCGACTTCACCAGATCCGACGATATCAGCGATATCTTCGGCGACATATTCGGGGACATCTTCGGGGGCGGCCGCTCCCGGAGGTCCCGCGGGGGCCCCCAGCAGGGGGACTCCCTGAGATACGACCTCGAGATATCCCTGAAGGATGTGCTCGAGGGCAAGAAGACCACCCTCGACGTCCCCCACACCGTGCTCTGCGATGCATGCAACGGCACCGGCGGAAAGGACGGCAAGGTGTCCACCTGCCCCAAGTGCGGCGGGGCCGGACAGGTCCAGCAGGTCCGCAGGGGCCCGTTCGGCAACATGGTCACCGTATCCGACTGCCCCGAATGCAGGGGATCCGGGAAGTCTTTCACCGAGAGGTGCCCCAAATGCCGCGGCCAGGGCCGCCTGCAGAAGGAGACCAAGATCGACATCGAGATCCCCAAGGGAGTCGACGAGGGCATGCGCCTGCGCGTGGGCGGAGCCGGCAACGCCGGTGTCAACGGCGGCCCGCCCGGGGACCTGTTCGTGGTCATCCATGTGAAGCAGGACCTGACGTTCGACCGCGACGGCCCCAACCTGTGGACCGGGATCACCACCACCTATCCCAAGCTCGTTCTTGGAGGGGAGGATGTGGTCTCGACCCTGGAGGGCGAGAAGGTCGCCCTGAGGATCCCCGCGGGGACCCAGGTGGGGACCGTGCTCAGGATACAGGGCAAGGGACTGCCCAGGATGAACTCCTCTTCCAGAGGGGACCTGTTCGTCAGGGTGTCCGTGCAGGTGCCCAAGAAGGTCACCGACGAGGAGAGGGAGCTCCTTACGAAGCTCGACGCCTCCGCCGGTGCAGCGTCCAAGCCCAAGGGCAAGTCCAAGCTCAGGGACAAACTCAAGGGATGAATCCCAATCCGCAGTGCCTGAATTCAAAGGCGCTGCGGTTCTTCCCCTGTTATCGCGAACTGATTTCCATTCGTGATTATCGACTTTCTATGTCAATTTCAATTGAAAATGACATAGAAAAATAGAATTATTTATATATTGATTTCCTGTAATTGTAATCGTGCACGTATTCGACTACAGTTTTCTGAAACGGACGAAGGTGGATCCGGACATCCTCGGAAGAGCGGCGAACATCGAGAACCTGGCCGGTCGCACAGCGGGGTGCTTCGATGATATGGGGGCCGTGGCATCAGCCCTCGAGAGCAATGCAATCATCATGTCCGTCAGGGATTCGAACGCCATCGAGGGGATAGGCACCACGGCCAACAGGATCGCGGGGCTGGTGAGCGGCTCCACCCTTCCGCGCGGGCATGACGAGTCGGAGATGGTCGGATACAGCGAAACTCTCAGGTACATCCACCGCAACCACTCCAGTATCGACATCGATAAACAGTCGATCCTAGGCATATATGCAATACTCATGTCCCGCTCCGATAGGAACGAGATAGGATTCAAGACCCGCGACAACGCGATCGTCGACAGGGCCGCGGACGGCACCATAGTCGCCGTATATCCCACGGTGCCGGCGGACGAGACCGATCATTGCATGGACCAGCTCATCTGGTCGTTCCGGGAGGCCAGGAACGATATGGACATCAACAAGCTGCTGCTCATCCCGTGCTTCGTAATGGACTTCCTGCGCATCCACCCGTTCCTGGACGGCAACGGGAGGATGTCCAGGCTTCTGACTACTCTGCTCCTCTATCAAGAGGGGTACGACGTCTGCAGGTACGTTTCCATGGAATCGAAGATCAACTCGAGCAAAAAGGACTATTACAGGGCCCTGGAAGAATCCCAGGTGGGCTGGATGGAGAACAAATGCGATTACGGTCCGTTCATACACTACTTCCTGGGGGAGCTGTTCCTCTGCTATAGGGACCTCAACCGGATGGCGGGGGAGGAGCTCGGCAGGAGGAAGAAGTCGGAGGGGCTGGAAGCGTTCCTGAGGCTGACATCGGTACCGGTGGGGAAGTCTGAGCTGATGGCGATTTTCCCCGAGATATCCCGCAAGACCATCGAACGCACCCTGGCCAGGATGTGCGATGCAGGGGAGATAGACAAGTTGGGTTCCGGAAAGAGCACCCGCTACGTCTCGAAGAAGCGAGCGGGTATGGGCCACGGTTTAGGTAAAATTTTCAGATAAAATATTGTCTATTTTTGAATAATTATCTATTAATAGATAATATATTATCTATAATTATGAAGAATTATCTCGAGCTGAGCGACATATTCCAGGAGAAATCCATGGACCAGAGGATGATGGAGCTGGCATCGAGATTCAAAGCATACCGCAAAAAAGCCAGGCTGACCCAGTTGCAGCTATCCGACAGGAGCGGCGTCCCGTATGGGACGATCAAGCGCTTCGAGCGCACAGGGAAGATATCCCTGGATAGCCTTTGGCTACTGTCTATCGCGATCGGATGCGATGATCAGCTGGACAGCCTGTTCTCCGCCCCGATGCTTACGGCAGACGACCTGAGGAGGGGATGACATGGATCTCCGCGTTATGATCGGGGACGATGATGTCGGTCACCTCAGGTACGATTCCGGTATCTCCTATTTCGCATACAGCAGGGAATGGCTGAAGGATGGATTCCCGATATCCCCGCGCCCCCTGCCTCTGGAAGACCGCCTGTTCAAGGGAAGGATGAATTATTTCGAAGGACTCCACGGCGTGTTCGCCGATTCCCTCCCGGGCGGATGGGGGATGTTCACCGCGATCAAGGCCCTCAGGAGGAAAGGGATAGACCATCTGGGCCTGGATCCGCTGGAGAGGCTGTCGTATATCGGCAGCAATGGAAAGGGGGCACTGCATTACGAGCCTTCGGAGGGCTGCAGCGGAACAGCTGCGATATCCGATCCGGATGAACTGTGCATGGAATGCATATCCATGATGGAAGACAAGCCGGCCGATATGGATGATGTGTTCAGCAGAGCCGGTTCCACCGGCGGTGCGAGGCCCAAGGTGAATGCGATCATCGACGGCGGGGAGTGGATCGTCAAATTCCGCAAGCGCTACGACCCGGCATCCATAGGCAGGATGGAGTACGAATACAACGAAGCGGCGGCGAGATGCGGTATCGATGTTCCGGAACGCCGCCTCATCCCTTCGGATAACTGCGATGGGTACTTCGCTTCGAGGAGATTCGACAGAGACAGGGGCAGGAGGATCCATATGATCTCCCTGTCCGGACTGCTCGAAGTGCCGATCGATATGCCGCTGCTGGATTATGTGTCGTTCCTGCAGGCGACGAGATACGTCACGCGCTCCCAGGCGGAGGTTGTGAAGGCATTCCGCCTGTCTTGCTTCAATGTGCTAGCCGGGAACTGCGATGACCACTCGGGGAATTTCTCATTCCTGTACCTCCCCGACGAAGGCAGGTATGTCCTGTCCCCCGCATACGACCTGACCAGGACACCGGATATGAAGGAGCATCATATGACCTGCGCCGGGAACCCGAAGCCCGGCGAGAAGGAACTGTTCGATCTCGCGTCAGTTATGAGGATCCCCAAGGGACAGGCAGAGGAGATCGTTTCGCATGTGGGAGATGTTGTATCGGAGCATCTCGCCGAGTGGCTGGATAGCGCGCGAATCGCGTGCCGCCCTGTTACTGGCTGAAAACTTGGGATGATCAGAAGGAAGAAGGGGGCCGGAGCCCCGCTTCCAGGATGATATCCAGTTTATCCCGCTCCACCTGCCTGGAATCGTAATAGCGCTCCGAGTACCTGTCCCTGGCCAGATCTATGAAACCCATGTCGGGTCCTCCCTGTTATCCCGCATACGAGCCAGATGGCGTATAGGGGTATCGTGCGGACGATGCCGTTTTCACTGTATCTTTTATCCGAGAATACCACGGCCTTTCCTGGAGCGTACCTGTCTATGTACTCCTTCAGACTCGCTGCGCGGTATCTGCTGCCGCTTTTCACTTCCAACGGGATGATGCCATCTTCCGTGGTTATAAGGAAATCCACTTCTGCTTCGTTCCCCGACCCCCAATATGCTTCTCCCCTATGCCCGTAAGCCGAGATCTCGCACATGACGAAATCCTCGATGAATCCTCCCAGGAAAGTCTCATCGAGCATATCTTCCATGATGTGGGCGGCCGATATACCAGCCTGATACCTCATTATGCCGACATCCATCATATACAGCTTGAACAGATTCTCCGACAGATACGAACTCAACGGTATCCCCGCTTTCTCGATCCTGGGGACCTTATGGACCATCC
>CAMMYR010000018.1 GCA_946528255.1 uncultured Methanomicrobiales archaeon
GTACGAGGACACCATCGTCTCGGGGTCTTCCGGCTTCGCCGAGGAGGACGATGATATCATCGATCTGCTCAAGCATGGCCAGATCCCGGCATCCGATTCCAGGGACAACAAATGGATCATCGTCGCCACCGCCGGCGCCATAGCCGCCGTGTGCTGCGCGCTGGTACTCGCGGTCTTCAGGAAGCGAGGCTCTCCAAGTAGCCACATTTATCTACCCCGCGCCACTACGAGGGTTCAATGTCCCTGATGATCCAAAACACCCTCACGAACGCCAAGGAGGAGTTCGTGACAGTCGAGCCCGGCAAGGTCAGGATGTACGTATGCGGCGTGACCGTCTACGACGACATCCACATGGGCCACGCCAGGAGCATGATCGTGTTCGATACCGTCGCCCGCTACCTGCGCTATCTGGGCTACGAGGTCACCCACGTCACCAATTTCACCGATGTGGATGACAAGATCATCATCAGGGCCGCCAAGGAGGGCATCGAGCCGCTGGAGCTGTCCCGCAGGTACATCGACAGGTACTTCGAGGATGCCCAGAAGCTCGGCATCAACAAGGCCGACATCTATCCGAAAGCGAGCGAGTCCATACAGGACATCATCGATATGGTGCAGTCCATAATCGACAGCGGATTCGCCTATCCCGCGCCCGATGGGAGCGTCTACTTCTCCGTGGCCAAGGTCAAGGATTACGGGAAGCTCAGCGGCAGGAAGCTGGAGGATATGCAGTCCTCCGGCAGGATCGAGAACGACCCCAACAAGAAGGATCCGATGGACTTCGCCCTCTGGAAGGGCGCCAAGCCCGGAGAGGTGTCCTGGCCTTCCCCCTGGGGCGAGGGCAGGCCCGGCTGGCACATAGAATGCTCGGCCATGATCAAGAGGTACCTCGGGGACGAGATCGACATCCACGGCGGAGGGAACGACCTGATCTTCCCCCACCACGAGAACGAGATCCTGCAGACCGAGGCGGTCACCGGGAAGCCCCTGTCCAGGTACTGGATGCACAACGGCATGCTGCAGGTCAAGGGCGTCGGGAACTCCAAGGAGGAGAAGATGTCCAAGTCACTTGGCAATTTCTTCACGGTCAAGGACGTCGCCGCCAAGTTCGATACCCAGACCATCAGATTCTACTTCCTCAACACCCACTACAGGAGTCCCCTCGTCTATGGGGAGGACATGCTGAAGGAGGCCGAGACATCTCTCGGAAGGTTGGTCAACAACTACCGCGACCTCCAGGCATATGCCAGGACCGCCCCCGAGGGCGATGCGGAGTCCGATGACGTGTGCGATTCTATAGAATCCTACAGGGCCTCTTTCAGAGCCGCCATGGACGACGATTTCAACACCCGCCGTGCCATCGAGACGATGTTCGAGATGGCCAGGGCCACCAACCGCGCCATGGGCGACAAGACCCTGTCCAAGAAGGCCGCCGGCAAGTACATCGCGCTGATCGACGAGTTCAACGGCATCCTCAACATCATGCCCCCGGAGGAGGAGTCCGGAGAGGGGATGGAGGATGTAATGTCGATTCTCATAGACCTGCGCTCCGAGCTCAGGAAGAGGAAGATGTACGATCTGGCAGACATGATCCGCGACAGGCTCAAAGATGCAGGGATCGTGCTCGAGGATTCCGCAGACGGCGTCAAGTGGAAGAAGTCCCGAATCGGGAGAGCTTGCGCCTGGCATCCTCCAGGAGCTGGCACCCCTTGCACCTATCCCCCACGGTGGGTTCCCCGCACTGGCACAGGTGGAGGTTCGATTGGGCGTATTCCTCCCTCAGGATCGGCCTGAGGGTGTCGTAAGAGGACATTATGCTGTACCTGGCACCGGGCGTGCGGTCCTCCAGGTCATCCACGATATCGCGGTACTGGTTCCTCAGGGCCTCGGTCCAGTAAGGGCACTCCCCGTTCCAGAATTCCAGCCCGGTGACCATCGCGTAGAGCAGGCACTCCTTCTCGGGGATCATCCTCAAGGGCAGGAATCTGGGTATCAGGCCGGGCTGCACCACCGTATGGGGCCCGAGCCTGGCCAACCTCTCCACATCCCCTCTGACGAAGTTCATCATTACCGACTGGCACATGTCGTCGAGATTGTGGCCGGTAGCCAGGAACTTAGCTCCGATATTCCTGGCTTCGTCGTTCATGAGCCTGCGCCTGAAGACCCCGCAGTAGGTGCAGGGGGAGCTGTCGCGCTCCAGCGGGGCGATGGCATCCATCGTCACTCCAAGCTCGGAGAACGAGCGGAGGTGGAACTCAATGTCGTTGGATTCGCAGAACCTGCGGACGATATCGACGCTCGGAGGGCGGTATCCCTCTATCCCCTCGTCGATGGTGATCGCGTGTACCATGGTGCCGTTGACCTCGCCGAAGACCGATGAGACGATCTTCAGGGCGACCATGCTGTCCTTGCCGCCGGATACCGCGACGGCGATATCGTCGCCGGGATGGACGTCGATCTGTTTCCTGATCTCCCTCTTCACCCTCTTCTCCACGAATCTGGCGAAGTGCTCCCCGCACAGGTGGGAGCCGTTGTAGCGGATGAAGGTGACCGCATCGCGGCCGCAGGAATCGCACTTCATCCGATCCCTCTTTGCCCGAATCCAGGATCTCCGCCATCTTGTCGGCTAGGACCTTGGACGGGATGTCGGGTATGGATATCAGGGTGGTCCTGCCGCTGCCGTCGCTGCGGACCTCCGTGCGGACGATCCCGGACCTCTCCAGGTCCTGGATGTACCCCCAGAACTGCGTGTGCTTCCTGGCGGGGTACTCGTACTCCTCGCAGACGATGGCATAGGTCTTCTCGGCCGCGGATATGGGGATCTCGGCGTTGGCCTTCATCGCCCTGGATACGGCCAGAAGGGCCAGCCTGTGGTTCATGTCGAGTGCCACCAGCTTCGTGAACGACACCGAGCTGTATATCATGGCCTTGGCGGCGCGGACGTGCTCCGGGGTGATCTCCCCGATGGTATCGTCCTCGGCGATCTGGGCGGATTTCTCCAGGAGCTCTATGGCCATCCTGGCGTCCCCGTAGTCGCAGGACACTTTGGCGATCATCCCGATGGACTCATCGGAGATCTTCCCAGGCATTATCGCCTCCTCCGACCTGCATTGGACGATGTCGTACAGCTCGTGCTCGGTGTATTTGTTGAAGAGCACCTTGTTGGCGCGTTTGAAAGTGGAAAGCGATGCCTGGTCCAGCAGCCCGTCGAGGCTGTACTGGGAGATCATTATCAGCGATACCCTGCCGACGGACTCGGTGCCGTCGGAGAAGCGGGTGAGCTGGTACACGAGGTCGATCCCGCCCTTCTTCAGGAGCAGGTCCACCTCGTCCAGGATTATCACGATGTTCCTGGTGTTTCCTGCCAGATGCGTCCTGAGGACCCTGGACATCTCCTCGGTGGAGAACCCCCTGTCCGGGAACCCCTTGTCGAAGTGCCTTATGAGCTGGAGCACCACGGCGGATTCGGAGTTCCTGTTCCTGCAGTTCACCAGTATGGTGTCCAGCGGCGTTCCTTTGGAATTGCAGTACTCGGTCATATCGGCGCAGAAGCGCCTGGCGGTGACCGTCTTTCCGGTTCCCACGCCGCCGGTGAGGAACGCGGTGCAGGCGCGGCCCTCCCTGGCCAGGGGGGTGAAAAGAAGCTCCAGGGTGTGGAGCTGCTCCTCCCTGTTGACCAGCACCTTCGGTACGTAGTCGTAGTCCAGTTTGGATCCGTCGCGGATGATTGTCGATGACCTCTCGAACATCTCGATTCCTGCTGAAGCGTGTGAAACCGGAGCAGGGGAGCACGTCTATGCCCTCCCTCTCCCAGACATCGCACAGGAGGTTGATCCCCAGCGAGTCGGATGACATGTGGCCGGATATGACCAGGTTGACATGGGCCTCCCTGGCCGCATCGTAGTGGTTGTCGGGGAAGTGCATGCCCACGACCGTTCCAACGCCGGCATCGGCGAGGGCCTTGTAGATGTCCTTGGGCGCGGATGTGCCGCCGTTCATCTTGCAGACGATCCTGCCGCAGCGGGCGGTCTTGGATCCGACGGCGATGTTCGGCGGGCTGTTGCATTTCGCCGCCTCCCTGAATTCGGGCTCCTTGTACAGGGAATCCACCAGGTCGCCCAGGGTGCGGGGCTCCTCCCTCTCGAAGAAATCGGTGAGGTAGGCCTGCACCATGTTGTCGGCGGGGCAGTGGATGTTCATGATCGGGATGCCCAGGAGCTTCGCCGCATCGACTGCCTGGTTGTAGTTCAGCCCCTGCATGGCCTGGAGGACCTCGTTCATCCTCGGTCCCACCAGCGCCTCGGCGATGTTGATCGGCACGCCCTGGTTGTGGAACAGGTCCGACTGGAGGGCGATGACCTCCGGGAAGCGGGTGCGGGCGGTCCCGAGGGGGTGGTGGCCGACGATCGCGGAGATCGTCTCGCCCTTCTCCCTGAGCCTGTCTGCCAGGAGGACCTCGGCCGGGCCGATGTCGATGCCCCACATCATGCGTACAGCATCGATGTCCTCATCTGGGAGGTACGACAGCCTGGTGTCCGCGTAGGGGTTCCACAGGCGCTCCGTGTCGTAGAGCTCCCTGCGGTCCTCCGGGAGGGCGTCGTGGGTGGATCTGGCATCCGCCAGGATCCTGTCCACCTCGTCCTTGGGGCGGACGTCCTTGGACATGCCAGTCTCGACGGCCAGCCTGTAGGCTTCCTGAATCTTCATGAGCGGGAGTATCCTTCATCGGGCGTTATATATTTGCGCCCGCGCGGGGACTCACTCGATGAATCCGATGATCGAGTTGATGTCGTCGTTGTTGCGCCTGTTGTCCCTGCGCCTGTCCTTCTTGCTCCCCTGGGGGATGTTCTGCTTCGGGAGGGGCATGAGTATCGTCTGGTAGGTTGACATTGTCTTCATCTCCTGCGCCGGTCCTCGCCGGCTGCATTACTAAGACTGCGGACAGGGTATAATAACTGCTGTTTGTAATGTTTGTAATAGTTGTAATAAATGTAAAGCAGGGTGCGCCGACGGATAGTCAGCCAGCATCCCGATTCGGTCGCGGTAGAAGGTATCGATGATGTTCTCGCCATCGGGCGTGACGATGTACCTGTTCCTCAGATCGTCCTTCTCCGCCCAACCGCGGGACACCCATTTCGCGATGAAATCCCTCTGATAGTAGACGGCTTCGGTCTGCTTGATCTTGGAAGGGTCCTTGTTTCCCGATCCGGTATCCCTGTACCAGCATCCCGCTTCCTTGAGGCAGGGGATCATCGCACCGGCGGTGACGGAGAGCTTGGAATCGCTCCTCTCCTTCAGGATCCTCAATCCGCGGACCAGGTGCTCCTCTGGGATGTCGATGCTGTAGCTGGGCATGGACCTCGGCTCGTACGTGGATTTGGTGAGGCCCATGGGCTTCCCATCGACGAAGTACAGCTCCTCGATCTTATCGTCGGATACCGTGTACTCCCTGGTGCCCACGGAGAACGGGGTGGTCCCGGGCACCATCATGGCGGCGATGGCCGCAGCCGCGGCGTATTCGGATGTCCCGGACGAGATGTTCACGAAGATTTCGCAATCCGGCTCCGCCGCCCTCTCCTGCTGGATTATGGACAGCACGGTCTTCAGCATGGCGGAGAAGTCGCTGACGCGGTCGTTGTGCTCCACGACCTCCACATCCCTGTTCATGGAACCGATGATATCTATCACACGGCCGTAGAACGCCGAGTACATCCTGGCGCGGTCGCCGGCCCCGTCCTTCAGGTAGTGGATGATGTGGGCCCTGTTGACCTCGTAGAACTGGATCGGGTCCGTGACCTTCACCGTCTCGAAGGTCACGCAAGCAATCATGATGCGGTTCCTGCGTCCCGACGGCATGCCCCGATGATAGCCGAGGTAGCGTATAATCCCTGCGAAATCATGCGCTGCGAGAACCAAAATGCTTTTATTATCGACCAATATTGGTGGAAATAACGGACGAGTGGCCTAGCCTGGATATGGCGGCAGCCTCCTAAGCTGCAAGCCAAGGGTTCGAATCCCTTCTCGTTCGCCATTCTTTTATTCCATCTCGGTTTAGGCTGTGCCATGGAAGGCGTTTTCGATGCGATCGTGGTCGGCGCGGGGCCGGCAGGCTCCTCCGCGGCGCATCGCCTGTCGGAGCTCGGCATCGGGAGGATCCTGGTCATCGAGAGGCTTTCAGATGCGGCCTTCTCGAGGTACCATTCCATCTGCGGGGAGGCGGTTAGCGACAGGTCGCTGAAGCGCGCCGGGGTCGAGCCGCTGGAGTCCATCCGCAGGGTGGACGGCATAGCGATATCCTTCCCCGAAGGGATAACCGTGGAAATCCCGGTTTCCGGCCATATAATCGACAGGGAGCGCATGGTCCGCCGCCTCCTGGACGGGAGCGGTGCGGAGCGCATCCGCGCCACGGTGCTCTTCGTGTCTGCCGATGGCGATAGTTATAAGGTATCCACCACCGCCGGCGAATTCAGGTCGGGGATCCTCATCGGCGCCGACGGCGCCCATTCCGTCGTCAGGAGGTGCGTATTCGGATCGTCCCCGGCGATGATGCTCCCGATAGAGAACTGCCTGATGGATGGCGAGGGGGGCCGCATGCTGGACTTCGAGGTGGGCGGACGGAACAAAGGATTCTACTCCTGGAGGTTCCCTTCCCACGACGGTACGGTATCCGTGGGGTCCGTCAGGGGATGGTGCCGCCCGGAGGGCGCCGTGCCCACGGGGTCGCGCCACATACCCATCGGGAAGGTGGACAGGGTCCATGACGGCAACGGGTGCTATCTCGTCGGCGATGCCGCCGGGCTCCCCAATCCCCTGAGCTATGGGGGGATCGGCGCGGCGCTCATCTCCGGCAGGAAGGCGGCCGAGGCGGCCGCCGCGGGGAAGCCACGCGGTTATACGCGCTTCATAGGGCGCGACAGGATGTTCGATCCGAGGTTCATGGAGGTCCACGACGCGTTCAGCGGATGGGACGACGCGACGATACGGGATGCCATGTCCCCATTCAGGAACGGGTACTCGGTGGCGAGGGGATTCCTAGCCATGCTCCGGAGGCCAGGATACGCCCGGATATACTTCGGATGCTGGGTTGGATTCAGGATCGGCTGGCGATTCAGCAGGCGGGCAGTTTTTTTCCGCCAAACACTTGTATATAAAGCTACTCCAAACTGCTATGTAATTTTATTGATACTTCATTTAAAACTTCCTAATTCTAATCGTTTCATTGTTGGTTTAATTTATGTTATATATAAAAATTATCGGTCAAACCAAAAATCTATAAATATGATACAACATAATTGGAACTGGAGGGTAAGGGAGTTGACGTATCAGCCGACAGGTGTGCTTAGGTGCGCTCGTTGTTCTTACATGTGGGTTCCCAGAAGAGACAAGGAACCCGAAAGGTGCCCCAGGTGCAGATCTGTCAAATGGAACATGCCTCATCTGACGGTCACCTGCAAGAGGTGCAATTATACTTGGAATTCCCACAACGGGACGCCCAAGAGGTGCCCGCAGTGCGGTTCCCATCAGTGGGATATCCCTCCGAGGGTCAACCACTGCCTCAGATGCAACAACACCTGGACGTCCAGATCCATGGCGGAACCCAGGCGTTGCCCCAAATGCTCGTCCACCGAATGGTTCCTGGACATCCCGATCAACGACAGGCAGAAGCGCTCGGTGGAGATCGAGGATTCGGTCCGCGAGAAGATCCTGGAGAAGCACCGCGAGGGCCTGAACAACATCCAGATAGCCATCACATGCGACATCCCGTTCAGCGTCGTCCAGAGCATCATCAGCGGCGAGAGCTCCGGCCGATCGGTAATCCGGCGATTCCCTGATGGCTTGGGCCCTGCGCTTGGCCTTTATGTAGAGCTCGTGCTCGGCATCCGCTGCGCGGCGGAGCTCCATGGCCTGCTCGTGATAGGTCTGGGCCTGCTGCCTCAGCGCATCGGCTTCCTCGGTAAGCTGCTTCATCTTCTCATGAGCCAGCTGTCCGCTGTTGGAGAACTTCACCGCCTTCTGGTGGTAGTTGTTGGATTGGGATCTGGCCTCGCCGATGTCGCCCAGACCGCCGCGGGCCTTCATGGATGCGGCGCGGTCGTTCCATTCGTCCCTCTTGCCGCGGGCCTCGATGGCGGAGTGATTGTAATCGTCGCGCCTGTCGCGCATGTACTTTGCCTCGGACGAGAGCTTCCTGGCCTTCTCCTGGAGCTGGTTGCGCTTGTCTATGAGCACGCTGGCCTGCCTGGAGTACTTGTCCCTGGCAGCCTTGTGCTTCACTGCGTCTTTCTCGGCCTCGCCGGCCAGGTCATCCAGGGTCCTCTCGCCTTCATATTCGTCCATGGATTCGCTCCCTGATTCTCAGGAGATGGAATTCCGTCATATTGTCCTTGCGGTCCTCGATGTTCTCGTGGATCATCCTCAGCCCGAACATCTCGCCGGCGTTGGATCTGCAAAGCACAGCCACGGTATCGGGGAGCCTCCCCTC
>CAMMYR010000019.1 GCA_946528255.1 uncultured Methanomicrobiales archaeon
CCCCCTTGGAAGCGAGCTCGGAGCAGAGGCGCAGGAGGTCATCGGACATGGATACCATGGGGATGAGGCGGGATGCGAGGGCTATCCTCGAGCGGATCCCTTCTTCTTGATCGGCATATTCCTCGGAGAAGCCGTCAGGATCCGTGCAGAACCCGGAGATCCTTTCGAGCACTCCCATCCTGTCATCGTCCGAGGAATAGGCGCACAGGTCGAACCTGTCGAGGAGATGGGGGGCGATATCGGAATCCGAGGGGTTCATCGAAGCGATCAGCACCGTATCGACCGGGTATCCGGCGGACACCCCGTCCCTCTCCACTGGAACATATCCAGATTCTACGCAATCCAGGATGGATGCAAGCTGTCTGCTCTCCATGAGGTTGGCATCGTCGATGTAGAGGATGTTCCCGTCCGCCCTTCCCAGGATGCCCTCCTGGAGGACGGCCCTGCCCTCGAGTATCGCCCTCTCGGAGTCCAATCCGCCGAATATGCGGTCGTCAGTGGAGTTCAGCGGGAGGTTCACCACCTCCCTGTCGGTGAGGTTCCCGGCGGAGCGCGCGAGGACGGTTTTCGCGGATCCCGGTCCGCCCCTGATCAGGACGGTGCGTATGTGCGGGGATGCCAGGGCGCACATTATCGCCCTCTTGGCATCGTCCATCCCGCAGACCGCGGAGAACGGGAACCTCGGATCTTCGCGAGGCATCCTTCAAGCACCTCGGAGTCGAGGGACGAATCCTCGAACGGGCGCCTCCTCAGGCGATGTGCCAGAGCCAGGGGCGCCACCTTTCTGATGTCATCCTTCGATACGGAGGTCCTCCCGTCCAGGGCGGCGGAGGCCCTGGCGGCCTTCATCATCGTGATGTCCGCCCTGTGGCCGTCTATCCCGAAAGCGGTGGTGATCGACACTATGCCCTGGAGCATCCTGTCATCCGCCGTGACCGACGGCAGGAGCGCCCGGGCCTTCTCCAACCTCTCCCTGAGGGAATCGGATTCCCCGGAATGCTTGGCTATGAACCCGTCGGGATCGGAATCGAAGGCTATCCTCCTCCGGACGACCTCCATCCTGGACTCCACGTCCCTGTCGCCGGCGACATCAACGGAAAGGCCGAACCTGTCCAGGAGCTGCGGCCTCAGGTCGCCCTCCTCCGGATTCATGGTCCCGACGAGGACGAAGCGGGACGGGTGGGAGAACGACACGCCCTCCCTCTCGACGTAGTTGACACCCATGGCGGCGGAGTCGAGCAGAAGATCCACGAGATGGTCGTCGAGCAGGTTCACCTCGTCGACGTACAGCAGGTTGCCGTTGGCCTGTGCCAGCACCCCGGGTTCGAATCTCTTCTCCCCGGTCTTCAGAACATGTTCTATATCCAGCGTCCCGGCCACGCGGTCCTCGGTGGCGCTCAGCGGGAGCTCCACCACCCTCATGGGCCTCTTTATCGCGACCACAGATCCCTTCCCCGAGCATACGGGGCAGGGATGCGAGGGGTCGCAGTTGAACGGGCAGCCCTCGGAGGAATCGACGCGCGGGAGGATGCCCGACAGGGATCTCACCGCAGTGGATTTCGCGGTTCCCTTCTCGCCCTTTATCAGGACTCCCCCGATGCCGGGATCGACGATATTCAGCAGGAGTGCCAGTTTCATATCGTCCTGCCCCACGATGGCGACGAACGGGAACGTCGGCCTGCCTCTTCCATTGTCCATATTGGATGTATACTCCATGTCTATGATAAAGGGTTCGCAGGTCGGTGAGCTCCTCGATCCTGCCCTCGAAATCCGAATAGACGTCCCTGAGCTTGTCCAGCATCTCCGGGTCGGCATCCCACAGCCCCCTCTGGGCCGCCTCGAACAGGCGGGAGAGCATGTTCATCATGGCATAGGGGTTCTCGTCCCGTATCCACTCCCGGGTGGCATCGTCCAGGACGAACCTCTGCGCCAGGTCGTCGAACATCCTCTTGTCCACTATATCGGATGTGGCGGACCAGCCCAGGGTGAAATCGAACAGCTTGGACACCTCCTTGGCCCCGCAGAATCCGTGCCTCTTCAGGCCCTCCAGCCACTTCGGGTTGTCGATCTTGCTGCGGAAGATGAGTCTGCATTCCTCCTCGGCCGTCCTCAGCTTGAGATGGTCGGTGTCCGAGGAATCCCCCATGAAGGATTCAGGCATGGAGCCCTTTATGGACCTCACGACGGCGTTCATCCCGCCGAGGTAGTCCATGTCATCGTCCATATCCAGCATGTCCACCGCGCGGCTGTTGTGGTTCTTGACGGTGACGTCCATGGACCCTAGCCTGCGCCTGAAGCTATCGGGTCTGGATTCGCCCTTCAGCCCTTTCCCGTAAACGTAGCATCCGCGGTCCACGTAGATGTCCGACAGATCGTCAACGGAATCCCAGCCGCTGGTGCGTACCGCATCGCTGACGCCGCATCCGTAAGTTCCCGGAGCGTCGCCGAAGATCCTCATGCTGGCCTCCCTCCTGGCCACATCCGGGGGCATCCCTGAGATGATGGCCTCGGCGGTCTCCCTGCGGAGGTTGTCGGCCAGGTAGTTCTCCTCCTCGCTCTCGTCCAGGGATCCGACGGTGAGGACCCCCTCGTCCAGAAGCGTGCATAGGTTCGGGAAGGTATCGCGGAACAGGCCGCTGATCCTCATGGTCACGTCTAGCCTGGGCCTCCCGAGCTCCTCGATAGGGATGACCTCCAATCCCTTCACCCTGCCGCCGTACCCGGTCCACACGGGCCTCAGGCCCATGAGCCTCAATACATATGCGACATCGTCCCCGCCGGTCTTCATGGTGTCCGTGGCCCACAGGATTATCCCGATGCTGCGCGGATAGGCGCCGTGCTCCTCCTTGTAGCGGGAGACCATCTGCTCCGCCATCTCGGAGCCGATGTCCCAGCTGGAGTGCCAGGGCACCCCGTCCGGGTCTATCGAATAGAAGTTCCTGCCCGTGGGCAGGATCTGCGCCCTGCCCCTGTTGGGGCATCCCGAGGGCCCCGGCGGGACGAACCGTCCGCCGAATGCAGCGAGGATGTTGCCGATCTCGTCGGGCATCCTGCCGATGGCTTCCCTGAGGAATCCGCAGACGAACTCTACCGCTGCGGACGCATCTTCTCCGGGGGCAACGGATTGCGCGTATGATATGGAATCAGCAGGATCGAACCCGCAGGAGACGGCGTGCCTCAGGATGTCGCAGCACATCGCATCCGCGGAATCCAGGGCCTCCCCCTTGAGCCTCCCGTCAGGGAGCATCCCCGACGGATCCTCCAGGAGGTCGTCGAGGTCCAGACCCATGGACGATGCCGCGGCCGCCCTCAGGGATGGCACATCCCCGTTGCGGTATCTGACCAGGGAGTAGAGGGTCTCCACCATCAGCTCCCCGTCGGGGACCTCGCCGAGGATGTGGAGCCCGTCCTTGATCATCGCGTCCTTGATCTCCAGTATGTAATCGTAGAGGCGGTCGGCGGCCTCGGAGATGTCCCCATCCAGATCGATATCGTCCCCGATGCCGGTCTCATCAGCGATGCGCCTGATCTCGTCCATGATCCCGGGGAGCTTGGCATCCTGCCCCTGCTCCTCCGCTTTCAGGAAGGCCTGCACCGCATCCTCCAGCTCGTCCAGGCCGTCGTATCCGCCGGCGCGGGTCAGGGCGGGGATCATATGCGTGGTTATCACCGCATAGCTCCTGCGCTTGGCCTGCATCCCCTCGCCGGGGTTGTCTATGATGTACGGATTCACGTTGGGGATGTTCCCCAGCACCACATCGGGATCGCATTCCCCGGAGAGCCCGACGCTCTTCCCGGGCAGCCACTCCAGGGTCCCGTGGGTGCCCACGTGCACCACGGCGTCCGTCCTCCAGACATCCCTGAGCCATCTGTAGAATCCCAGGTATTGATGGGGTGCTGCGGCCAGAGGGTCGTGGTATGCTATCGATGAGCACTTCCCGCGGTCCGGCTGGAATCCGATGAAGATGTTCCCGTTGGCGATGCCCGGAAGCAATTGCTCGTCACCGATTACCATATGGTCGCCCGGGGGCTCACCCCAAGCGTCGATCAGCCTATCCCGCATCGACGATGGTATCCCTGCGATCCATTCCGCGTATTGGCCCTTCTTCACGGTATCCACGGACGCCTTGCGCAGAGCATCCTCCGACATCCAGGAGGGGTCGTTGGTCACGCCGGCCAGCATCCTCTCCATCAGGTCCCTCCCATCCTCCGGCACCCAGTCCAGGGAGTATCCGGAATCGTTCATCGTCCTCAGGAGGGATGCGACGCTCTCGAACGTATCCAATCCGTATCCGCCCGCGGCCATATCCTGGCGCGGAGGGTACTGGTAGAGCAGGATGGCGATCCTCTTCTCATCATCGGGGATGTGGCGGAGCTTCGCCCACCTGTAAGCGGTATCGGCGATCATCCCGCATCTGTCGGCTATCCCGACGGTATGCACCACGCCGGTCTCGTCCGGCTGGTTGCCGCTGTACGGTACCGTATCGATCTGCCCGTCGAACTCCGGGTTGACCACGCACATGGATATCTCGGAAGGGGTAAGGCCGAACGGGCTCTCCCTCCAGCTGTCCACGGGGGAGTACAGGGTGATGGCCTGGATCACGGGGACCCCGAGCGTCTCGAAGAAGTTGTCCTCGCACACCTGCTCACCGGAACCGGGGTTGGCGGTGAGGGTCTGGGAGAAGCTCATGGTGTTGATTATCACGTCCACGATGGGCTTCCCGTCGCGGATCAGCTTCTCTAATACTATGCGCTTCACACCCATGGAGCCCAGCGAATCGTTCTGGCTGGAGACGGCGAATATGGGCAGGACCTCGGCATCCTTCCTGCGCACGGCGGAGATCAGCATGTCCACCGAAGCGGTGTTGTGGACCAGCCAGTACTTCTGGTGGAAGAATATGCATATCACGGGCTTCCCCGTGGAGCCGACATTTTTCAGTCCATCGTCCAGTGGCATGGGGCCGGTTTCCGGGTAGTACACGCCCTCGGCCATGGGGATGACCGGTTCAGGGACATCCACATCCTCCCCCATGACGTGCCTGAGGAACCATCTGAGGGAAGCGTACTGGTTATCATCGCCGCCGACCTCCTGCAGCCTGCGTATCATCGCGAACTCCGCATCGCCCTGCTTGCACAGGTACCGGTATTTCGCGGTGGTCTCCGGCTCGGTGCAGGTCAGTATGCAGGAGCAGTCCGAGGATTCGATCCTTGCCAGGGCCTCGTCGAAGTGCTTGAAGTAGGACACGTCGCCGTGGACGTGTATCACGAGGAAATCAAGGGTTCCGATGCAATCCAGGAACTCCATGAGCTTGGATAGGTCCGAATCCATGGTGACGGCATCGAACGCCCTGACGGATATGTCGTATCCCTCGGAGCGCAGCCTCTCTGCGGAGGGGTCGAGCATGTGCCCGTCCCTCACGCCTATGCCCAGGAATCCGACCGCGCCCATGCCACGCCATACTGAAGTTGGATTATATATCCATCGGATGGAGGATGATTCCAGACCGATACCACATCGCTATCTGTGACCTCCACCCAGCCAACCCGTGACAGATTTAATAGCCCGCAGGGGGATTACGCCAAACATGACAGATTTCGACGCCCAGTGCAAGAAATTGGCGGAGATGGATCCGCAGCAGTTCAACCAGATCTTCAACGAGATGTCCGTGAGGGTGATGGAGGAGTTATCGCAGGTCATGGTGGACGGCAGGAACGGGCTGTCTGCGTACCTGGAGTTCATCCTGGCATCGGTCGCCGCGGACGGGAAGCTCTCTGAGAAGGAGTTCCAGCTGCTGAAGCCCATGTTCGACTCCATGAAGGACAAGGACCTGTCCTACGAGGAGGGCGTCGCCGTCTTCAAGGAGATGGGCCTGGACGATGCTGGGTCGTACAGGAAGGTCGTCGACACCATGGTGGATCTCCTGGGGCTCATAAACATCGAGCTGAAGCAGGACATCATATTCCTCTGCCTCCTGGTCTGCGCCATCGACGGCGAGATCACCGAGGACGAGAAGAAGTGGATCATGCAGCTCGCCGATCCCCTGAAGATCGAGATCAGCGCCATGGAGTACATCGACGTGTTCCTGTCGCAGGCGGGAGTGTTCACCCTCGCCACCGTGGAGAGGAACAGGCCCAGGATGAGGGTGCTCGGGCTGAAGTTCAACCTGGACGGAGCCATATTCTTCGCCGTGGGGACCTTCAAGGAGGTCTACAAGCAGCTGAAGGAGAACCCCCTGTGCGAGATCATGGCCACCAACGGTGACAAGTTCCTGAGATGGGACGGTACCGCCGTGTTCTCCGACGACCAGAGGCTGTATCCCATGCTGAAGGAGGCCGCGCCGGAGATCGCCCAGATGTACTTCGACAAGGGCTGGACCTTCGCGTTCTTCACCATCGCCGGGGGCCACGCCGAGATCGTGGGCGCCGACAACTCCAAGACAAAGATATTCTGAAACCTATGGGGCCCGGGGAACCGGGCCCCTCCTCCAACCCAAAGTGTTTAACCGATTCACGCCTGCACGGCAACGTGCAGGACCGCATAAGCAGCCAGAACGCCAAGGCCATGATGATCGTAGCCATGGCCCTGTTCGGCTCCCTGGGCGTGATGACCAAGGTCATCGATGTGCCCTCCAGCGTGATAGTGGTGTTCCGCGGCTGCATAGGCGGAGGGTTCATCCTGCTGCTGGTGTACGCCACAGGATCGAAGCTGTCCAAGGACGACATCTTCGCCAACATGTTCACGCTCGTATGCTCCGGGATATGCCTGGGGCTGAACTGGCTGTTCCTGTTCGAGGCCTACAAGGTTATCGAGGTTTCCGTCGCCACCGTCCTCAATTACCTGACACCGGCGCTGGTGATCCTGTCGGCACCGGTGTTCCTGAAGACCCGCCTGACCCCGGTGAAGCTGGGATGCGCATTGCTGGCGCTGTTCGGATTGGTCCTCGTCACGGGGATAATACAGGACGGGATCGACGGCGTGAACTCCTACGGCATAACCTGCGGCGTGCTCGGCGCGGTATTCTACACCGGGATGGTGCTGTTTAATAAGAAGCTGAAGAGCATCGGATCATACGACAGGACGGTGGTGCAGCTGCTGGTCGCAGCGGTCGTGGTGCTGGCGTACAGCCTGGCCACGGTGGATCCGGGAGAGCTGACCTTCGATGCGCTCACCATCGGGATGCTGGTGATCATGGGCATAGTGCAGACCGGGATAGCATTCACGCTGTACTTCGGATCCCTGGCGCACATGGATGCCTCCACCGCCGTGATCTACGGCTACGTGGAGCCCCTGATATCGCTGATGCTCAGCGTGATCATCCTGAGCGAGGACATCGGCCCGATGGGATGGCTGGGCGCGGCCATCATCCTGGGATCCACATTCGCCGCGGAGGTCATCGACCGCCGCCGGATGCCGTGCGAACGGACTGTTTAACTATCTCAGGACCATACTCCATCCCGGAAGGATAGCGATGTCGGACCCATCTCACGATTCGGGCAAGAGGATGAGGATCATGGTCGCCTGCGTGGTGACCGAGGTCGCGGCGGTAGTGGAGCCGGTCAAGTTCTACGAGACCGACCGGGTCTATCTGATCCACTACGTCAGGGATCCCGACAACCCGTCCCACAGGATCTACCAGGAGTTCTACGACGAGGTGGTCCGCAGGATCGGGGAGGAGAGGTCCTCCGCCGAGATAATAGAGGTCAAGGAGCCGGTGTACCACTTCCACGACATGCTCCGCACGGTCCTTTCCTTATACGATAAGGAATCCGAGGCCACCCGCGGGAACATGGACATGTACATGAACATGACCACCGGCCGCGCGGAATACGCCGCGGCGGTCATGATGGCCAGCATGCTCCACAACGACATCATCGCCTTCACCGTGAGAGCGGACGAGAGGATGCTGGACACCGAGCAGTTCCGCGCCGCGTACTACGAGGACGGGCGCCCGGTGGGGGCGTACCGCACCGTGAAGGATCCCGCCAGGGTGCAGACCTTCGATCCGTCCATCCTATCGGGGGATCTGCTGGATTACCTGGCGGCCATCGATTCCGTCAACAGGGCCGTCAAGAAGCCGCAGCAGCGCCATTACATAGAGGAGCTGCAGAAGGAAGGGCTCTGGAACTACAATCCCGATCCGAGGAAGAAGAAGACGGACGATGAGCAGAAGGAGAGGATGTACTTCAAGCGGACCATAGCCGCTCCGCTGATCGAGGGCGGATTCATAGAAGAGGTCGCCGGGGTCCAGGGCAGGTACCAGGTCACACCAGCGGGCAGGGCTGCCTTGGAAGCCCTCGAGAAGCGATTACCCTGATAACCGTTTTAACCGAGATGCGAGATCGGAAGAGCACACGTCTGAACTCCAGTCACATTCCT
>CAMMYR010000020.1 GCA_946528255.1 uncultured Methanomicrobiales archaeon
TAGAGAACTGGGTCAGCAGGTCCAGGGAGCGACCGTCCATGTATTCCAGGAATTCTATGGAATCAACCGACCTGAGGTCCTTGACAGCCTCCAGCGCTTTGGCATCATCGGGGAAGAACGCGAGGAGGGAGGCCATTGGGCGGTCAGGTATGAGGCGTATCTCAGCCTCGGTTATGACTGCGAATATCCCCTCTGAGCCTATGAAGAGGTCCAGGAGGTCCATGTCTGGGGATATGAGCGGCCCTGCGGCGTTCTTGACGCCGGTCCTTGAAACGTAATCGGGGAGCCTAAACGAATAGAAGCTCCTTCCAGCGGAGAACGACATCCTGCCGTCCACAGCGTGTATTTCGCCCCTGTGTATCCATCTGTACCCGCCGTCGGCGAACATCACCTTTACGCCCCTGACCCAGGCGCGGGTGGGGCCGTAGCGGTATGTGGCGGGACCGGAGGCATTCGTGGCGATGTTGCCGCCGATGGAGCCGCCGGCTTCGGTGGGATCCACGGGATAGCGGAACCTGCCCTCGGACCTCATGGCTGATAATGCGCCCTCGGTTAGCTCGGGGGTATCGTCATCCAGCCCAACGGAAAGTAGCCTGGCGATCTCCGAAACGGGGGTGCAAGGGAGGACGCGGATGTAGAATCCCTTCTCATCCCTCCCCACGCCGGTTATCCCCGTGAGGTTCTTCAGCTCTATGACATCCCCTCTGAGCGGCACCGCTCCTCCGCAGACACCGGTGCGGTTGCCGACGATGTTGGCGGGTATAGAGCGGTTGTTAAGGTAGATCAGGGCACCGCGGAGCTCGTTCTCGTCCAGGGGCGCGATGCAGTTGTCGGCGTGCCCGCTCATCTTGGATTCGTCGGAAAGGGAGGATTGGTCGGTTATCTTCTGCCTGTAGAACATATCGCTCATCCCATAGGCGCGGTATCATCGCGGCGATTACGGCCTGTTCCGTAAGCTCCCTGCGGTCCAGGAGGCCCTTGCTGAGCATTCCGATGGCGCCGCGGCCCTTGCCGATCTTCGATTCCCCGTAGAGGCGGTGGACAGCCTCGCCGACGGTCATGCCGGAGAGCACGGCCTCGGCGATATCGTCGGGGTACCTGAAGCCGGAGCCCTGGCCGTGGGAGATTGAACCGTCCTTCCCGATTATGGTGCAGTGCTGTATATCGTACAATCCGTCGCCCATGTCGAATACACCTGCCTCGATGCCTACGGACAGGTCATGGTCGCCCAGGGCGGCCCTGGCGCGGTTCTCGGAGCCCCTGCGGGTCTGCTCGCCCATTGGCTGCTCCGGAACGCCGGAGGGCACGTCTACCGGGGTGATCCTGACATCCCCGTACACGCGGGTCAGGACGCTCCTGACCGCTTCAACCTTGACTCTGTTGAGGGATCCCACGGCCACATCCAGCACATCCGTGGCCCCGGTAATGCCGTATTCGCCCCTGAGGATACCGGAAGCGGATATCTTGCCGAACTGGTTCGTGATGAGGGGTACGACGGATATCTCCAGGGGAGGGATCCCCCTCTCGGCCCTGCGGGCGTTGATCTTCTCGGCGTTGCCCTCGGTCTCATCGGAGACCACGAGGACATCGACCGAATCCATCTCCGGCGGGCCGTAGAGGTCGTCTATCACATAGATGTCGTACTAGCCGAGTCCGGAAACGGCCATCTCCAGCGCAGGCAGCCTGAGGGCCAGCGGGACGTACTCCTCCCTGCCCTGGGCGGCCATCTCGTCCGAGGTGATGCCTATGAGCACCCTGTCCCCCAGCTGGAAAGCCCTCCTCAGGAGGGCCATGTGGCCTTCGTGGATGACGTTGAACGTCCCGGCGACGGCAGATGTCCTCATAGGCCGACAGCCACTACGAGGACGACGGTGACCACCACGATGGCGATCCAGATGTAGACCAGCTTCCTCAGCTTGCCCTTGACTTCCTTTGCCGACTCGGCCTGGCAGCTCTCGCTGCAGAACCTTCCCTCTCCTACGAACGCCTTCCCGCAGCCGGCGCAGTGCCTGTGCTGGGGTATCTTCTCCGTGAACTCTGCCATGGTCGCTCCTCCGTTTCTCTGCGGTCCACCTCGTTGTGGACGATTATCATGCAGTGGTCCGCATGCAGGCTCCTGGGCCCGATGCTGATCCTCTGCGGGTCGTGGGCGAGGAGGATGGATTCCTCCTCATCCGTGAGGTCCTGGTTGTCCCCCAGGACGAAAATGGGATTCTGCGGGAACTCGAACTCCCTGCAGTCTGTGCCGTCCTCCTTCAGGTACACGAAGTGCCCCAGGCCGGCGAGGTGTGTTATGGTGTCGTCGAAGGACATCCTGGTGACGTATACCCCGGGCGATGCCCTGACCTCCTCGTTGGGGCCCACGGGCTTCATCAGGGCATTGCGGATGAGGGATGCGGTGCTCCTCTCGTCGGGGTTGAGGTATCTCAGCTCCTCGCCCTTGAAGACGACGGTCTTGGGGGAATCCTCTCCTCCCTCCAGCACCAGGTAGGCCTCCACATCCTTCCTGAGGTTGTGGCTCAGGAAGAAAGCGGAGTTGATGCACCTGACGAGTATATCCAGGCGGCCGGCGCCCCCGGCTATGTCGTCCAGCTTGAACGAGCCGGTGGTGAACGCCCTGTGGCCGGTGATGACGAAGTACCTCATCGCCTTCACTCGAGGTCCTTCAGGCTGTCCAGGTCGATGCCGCCCATCTGCTTGAGGAACTGCTTCCTCATCTTGCGGTTCTTGCCGATGGAGGTCATCATCTTCTTGCTCTGGTTGTACTGCTTCAGGAGCTCCCTGACGTCGTGGGGGGTGACCCCTGCGCCGTCGGCGATCCTCTCGATGCGCTTCGACTTGATCAGGGCGGGGTCATCCTTCTCCTCGTTGGTCATGGAGTCCATGATGGTCCTGAAGACGTTGAGCCTCTTCTGGGAGGCCTCGAAATCGATCTTATCCTCCATACCGCTCATACCGGGGATGAGGCTCATCAGCTTGTCCAGGGTGCCCATCTTCCCGACGGCTGCCATCTGGTAGTACATGTCGTTGAGGGTGAACTTCCCGCTCATTATGGCGCGTCCGACGCGCTCGGCGGCCTCCTGGTCATCGATCTCCTCGGAGGCGAGCTGGACCAGGGCGGACAGGTCACCCATGCCCAGGAGCCTGGAAATGAACTTCTTGGGGTCGAAGGCCTCGAGGTCGCGGATGTGCTCCCCGGTACCCAGGAACACGATCCTGGCGTTGGTCTTCGATATGGCGGACAGGGCGCCGCCTCCCTTGGCGGTTCCGTCCATCTTGGTGAGGATGACGCCGGTGACTCCGACGGCTTCGTGGAAGGCCTGCGCCTGGGGCCCGGCCTGCTGGCCGACCTGTGAATCCAGGACAAGGACCCTCTCGTCGGGCTTGGCGACCTGGGCGATCCTCTTGATCTCCTCGATGAGGTCGTCCTCCAGAGCGTGGCGTCCGGAGGTATCGATTATGACGATCTTCTTGTCCTTGAAGTGGTCCATCCCCCTGGAGACGATGCCTGCAGCATCCGATTCCCCGGGTTCGCCGTAGACCTCGACGCCCACCTTCTCTCCGAGCTGCTTCAGCTGGTCCAGGGCGGCGGGCCTGTAGACGTCGGCCCCGATGAGCCCGACGGACATGCCCTTCTTGGAGAAGTACAGCGCCAGCTTTCCGGTGGTGGTGGTCTTACCCTGACCGTACAGACCGACCATCATGATGGTCTGGGGCTTGAGCTCCAGGCCCTCGCCGTTGTCCACCAGCCTTACGAGCTCCTGGTAGATGATCTGGGTGACATGGTCCTTGATGG
Organism: uncultured Methanomicrobiales archaeon; assembly: GCA_946528255.1. The sequence continues at coordinate 3,797 of CAMMYR010000020.1, forward strand.
TCTTGCCCGCGGGGGGCTTCTCGTTGGTGGCCCTGTCCTTGATCCTGTTGGTGAGGTCCAGGACCAGCTTGACGTTGACATCCGCCTCCAGGAGGGCGCGCTGGAGGTCCTTGCAGATCTCCTTTATCAGCTCGTCATCCACGGAGGATGCGCCGTTGAGGCGGCCGAGGACGTTCCTGAGGGATTTTCCCAATCCTTCCATTACCATGTCAAATCGACACGATTATCGCGCGCGCATATAATAGGGTATCGCGCACGTACTCGGTGGATTCGGAAGATTAAGGGGGAAGGGGGCCACCTTGGGGCGGCTGTGCGAATGCACTCCGGAAAGACGCATGGAACAGTCGCAGAAATGTAAACTTGGGGGACGGCCAGAAATAAGAAGGGATGGGATGCACTCTACAGCCTGGCCGTTCCCTGCACTACTACGATTAGTCGGCAGAGTATATAATGATTGTGCTAATTATGCTAACAGAATGAAAAGTTAAGGTGAAAGGTTAAAAGGTTTAGGCAGGGGATGAACCCCTGCTGTTGATCCTCAGAGGTACCCGGACTTCTGGAGGGCCATGAGGTCCTCGGTGGACAGCTTCTCTCCGGCCTTGAAGCGCTCGAAGATCTCCCTAGCCTCCTTCTTGCCGTCGGCGTCGGTCTTCTTCTTGCGGACGGAGTTCTTCTTGCCCCTGTTGGCGGCGGCGTCCTTGTCCATCTCGTGGAGCGACTTGATCTGCTCGATGTGCTTCTTGTGCTCCTCGTCGGCGGCCTGCTTGCACTCGATGAACTTCGCCTGCGCGGCGTCGGCCTCCTTCCTGAGCTTGTCTGCCTGCTCGTAGAAGCCAATCATCTTGTCGTGGGCTGCCTGGGCGGCCTCGGCGTACTCGGAGACCTGCTTGTGGTAGGTCTCGGCCTGTGCCTTGGCCTCCTTCAGCTGGGCGACGAGCACCTTGATCTCGTCGTTCTGCTCGTAGGCCTTCTCCCTCTCGCCGATCTGCTTGGCGAGGATACCGATCTGCTTGACGATCTCCTTCTCTTTGTCAGAGCTGAGGGATTTGGTCTGCTGGGTGTATTCGAGATCCTGGAGTTGCTTCTTCAGCGCCTTGAGGGGGACCTGGTCCTTCTCCTCACTCTTCTCAGTCCTGTAGGGAGCGAGCTGCTCCTTGAGGGCGGTGACCTTCTGGTTCCACTCGTCCCTGAGCTCCTTCGTCTCCCTAACCTTCTGGTTGAGCTGGTCGCGCTCCTCCCTGCACTTTCCGGCCTCGTCGACGAGCTCCCTGACCTGGGCGTTGAGGGCGTCCCTCTTGGCTTTCCACTCCTTGGTCTGGGCGTTCAGCTCGTCCCTGAGCTTCCTGTGCTTCTCCGCATCCTCGTTGGTTGCGGCCTTGTCTTCCAGCTCCTCGGTAGATTCGACGGCCTCGACTTCCTCGACGGTTTCCTCAACGGTCTCCACGATAGTCTCCTCGGTCGCCTGGATCTGCTCCTCTTCCTGAGAAATCTGCTGCTGTGTTGCCTCCATCTCGTTTTCCATAAATTTTCACACTCAATTTATTCGACGCGACCGTGAGTAAGCACGGTCCACTTTAATTAAAGACATAAAGGTCTCATTTATAATGGTTTGCACCGTTTTCACGTTTGATGACACCTCGACAAACCGTGGAAACAGATTCGGATTCCTATGTTGGAGAATAGTGCCAGTATACATAGAATTGAGAGAAATACTTATTGCGGTACAAAACTCGCTTAGGTATGGACTCAAAAGCCATAATTGCAATTGCAGTAGTAGCCATCCTTGTGGTGGCTGGAGCCTGCGTCTTTTTCCTCGCCAACAACAACAGCGATGACAAAGACAAAGACAAGGTGGAAGTCTACAGAGAAATCCAGGAAGGAGATAAGATCGGGATGGGCGTTAGCGCGATGATCGATTTCGCCGGTGAGCCCAAAGAGGGCAACCTCGGCGAATTCATGGACCGCCTCTACCCCTCCCTCGAGGGATTCGAAGCCGGTGAGAAGGCCAAGGTCACCATCAACTCCAAGGATTACGACTGCACCATCTATACATCGAACGACCTGGGAATCAAGACTGTCATGTACGTCCTGGATTCCGAATTCGTCGCCAAGTCCCTCGCCTATTTCGGCGACGAGCCGACGACTCAGAGCGCAGTCACCAACACCAACCTCGACCCTACTAAGGGAGCCGACCAGGAGGTCGTCGCGGGCAGCTACTACGTCATGACCACAACCACGGAGATTGAGGCAGGCGGAGACGATATGAAGATGACCGGAACAATCCGCTACGAGATGGTCTCCATCGATGCCGACACCGGAATAGGGGAGATCAAGACCAGCGTCAACATGACCGGTTCCGGAAACGTGAACCTGGAGGTCGAGAGCATCGCCGATGGAAAGGTCAAATTCAAGGATGCCGAGGGAATCGCCACCGTGAACGAGGCCATGGGCTCTTACGCCTACGACCGCTTCATAGTTTTCCTCGAGGATGATATGGATGCCGAAATCGCCTACGGCGAGAAGAGCTCCAAGACCATGGACACCGAGTACGGGAAGCGCGAGGTCACCTCCCAGGAGGTCAGATACACCATAGAGGACACGACCACCACGGTGACCTGCCTGTTCGGCGCGAAGAACGTCCTCTACGGAGCCGTCTCCGAGCAGGAGACCGAAATCTTAGATGTCGCTGTGATCATGATCGTCAGCTACACCCTCAAGGACTGCACGGCGGTCACCACCGAGGAGATCTGAAACCGGCCCCCGGGCCCATCTTAAAGCGCCATCGGGGCTACTGCCCCGTGGCCATTTTCCGCGGCATACCTGAATTGCGCTGTGGATCTGGCTACCCATATTCTGGTTGGACGATTATGCTGACCGCTGGATTTTTAAGATAATTACTTATCACGACACTAGGTATTACTGGGCATGGTGAAAAGTACCATACTCATAGTGGCGGTCGCAGCAGTCGCCGTGGCCGCTGGAGCCTGCGTCTTTTTCCTCGCCAACAACAACGGCGATGATAAGGACGTAGACAGGGTCGATATCTACAGGGAACTGAAAGATGGAGATGAAATCAATGCCGGCTTTGATGTCGTCATGGATTTCACCAGCGAATCCCAGGAGATGGATGCAGATACTTTCTTCGGTAGCCTCTATTACCCAGTCACCCCTGAGGGAGAGAGGGCGAAGATCAAGATCAATTCCACCGATTATGATTGCACCATAGTCGAATACGCATTCACCGAGAGCAAAACCTTGCTCTACGTTCTCGATTCCGGCTTCATAGCCAAGAGATCCGTCTACAATGATGGTAAATTAACATACCAGACCGAGGTTACAACTACAAATCTGGACCCCGCCAAAAGCAAAGGCGAGCAGGTGCTCGTGAAGGGCAGCTACTATGAAATGAAGATGATTTTCGGCTTTAACCTTTACAGCATTGATTTGACAATCGATGGGACGATCCGCACAGAAGTAGACTCTGTTGATGATGACACTGGAGATATCATGGTCAAGGTAGATTCATCCCTCAGCGGCGATGTCAAGATGCTCATGGAGGTCGAGAGCATCATCGACAACAAGGTCAAATTCAAGGATGCCGAGGATACAGTATCAATGAACGACGCCATGTCGCTCTACTCATACGATCATGTCATCAAGGCACACCAGGATAGCGGATACACCATCGCCTACGGCGAGAAGAGCTCGGAGAAGAAGAACACCGAGTTCGGGAAGCGCGAGGTCATATCCCAGCAACTCAAGTGCACAGGTGGACCTGGCGAGACAATGGAAGAGAACTGCGAGTTCGGCGTTGAAAACGTTATTTATAAACGCGTGATGACATTGGACTATGTGGTACTGGGCGGCATCGACCTGGATATGGTTGTAACTTATACCCTCTACAGCTGCACCGCTGTCTCCACCGAGAAGGTCTGAAACAGGCCCTATGGCCTTTCTTAAACAGCCATCGGGGCTCCGGCCCCATGGCTACCCTTTTTAATATGTTATGCAATCGTCGCCACGATTCAAATGAGCAACTCCTGTCCCCTCGATTACAGGTACGGCCGCCCCGAGATGAAGCAGGTCTTCAGCGAGGAGAGCCGCATCCAGAACCAGATGTACGTCGAAGCCGCCCTGGCCAGAGCGCACGCCTCGCTCGGCACCATTTCCGAAGCCGATGCCGCCGAGATCACCCGCGTGGCCAGCCTGGACGTGGTCAGCGTCGACAGGATAAAGGAGATCGAGAAGGACACCCGCCATGACCTCATGGCCATGGTCAAGGCCATGACCGAGCAGTGCAAGGGAGATGCGGGGAAATACGTCCATCTGGGGGCTACTTCCAACGACATTGTGGATACAGCCACCGCCCTGCAGATCAAGGCCGCCATGGAGATCATCCTCCAGGACGTCGAGGATTTCATCTACACGCTGGCCGTGGTCGCCAAGAGGGAGAGGGACACCCTGGAGATCGGCAGGACCCA
>CAMMYR010000021.1 GCA_946528255.1 uncultured Methanomicrobiales archaeon
TCCGATCTCATGGGCTCGGAGAAGTATTTGGCGTAGAGCGCGACCTCGGCGGTCTGCTTCGCGTACTCCTCCGCCGCCTCCTTATCGGTGAAGAGGACCGGCAGGGGGAACGCCACCAGGACGGTCACGCTGGGCTCGTAGTACCCTTCGTAGGGCGCCAGCGAATCGAAGATCTCCTTGCCGTTGGAGTCCAGCTGGGAATAGTAGTAGGATTCCTCCGCACCGTCCGCAGGTGCCGCGAAAGCGGCGAGAGATGTGGCGAGCAATATCGCCAGGACGGCTACGGTTATCCCTTTCATAGGATGGCTGATGTTCGCATAGAATATAAAAATATTAGATGGTTTTGCGGAGAATATAGGAGGCAGTCGGGCGATGAGGGTAGACGAACTGGATGTCAGCGACGAGATAGCCGAGGCGCTGGACGCGGCCGGCTACGTCGTGCTCCATCCGCCGCAGGCCGAAGCTGTCCCGCTGGCACTCGAGGGAAGGAACCTCGTGGCAGCCATCCCGACGGCTAGCGGGAAGTCCCTGATCGGATACATCCCGGCTCTGAAAACGGTCCTCATGGACCACAGGAAGGTCCTGTACATCGTCCCCCTGAAGGCATTAGCCAGCGAGAAGAAGGACGATTTCGACGGATTCGCATCCCTGGGCATCCGCACGCATCTCAGCACCGGCGATCTTGATTCGGAGGACCGCGGCATAGAGAACGCGGACATCATCGTCGCGACTTCGGAGAAAGCGGATTCCATGATCCGCCACGGAAGCCGCTGGATCGACGGCGTGGGATTGATCATAGCAGACGAGATCCACATGATCCACGAGCCTGGCAGGGGGCCCACCCTGGAGGTGGCCCTGACCAAGCTGATGCGCAGGAACCCGGATGTTCAGATAATAGCGCTATCCGCGACGGTATCCAACCCCATAGATCTGGCCGATTGGCTGGGGGCGGAGCTTGTGCGCAGCGATTGGCGCCCCATACCTCTTAGGGAGGGCGTGTTCCTCGACGGGGAGATAACGTTCGACGACAGATCCAAAGTGGAAGTGCCAGCGGGCGGGGAGGACGTATGGGCTCTGGTCAAGCAGACGGTCCTCTCCGGAGGGCAGTGCCTGGTGTTCGTCAACTCCCGCAGGTCCACGGAAGCACTCGCGGTCAGGTATTCTCACAACATGAAGGCCATCTGCGGCTCCACCATGTCGGACCAGGAGCTGGCGGCCCTGGAGCAGGAATCCGAATCCACTTCCATGGCCAAGAAGCTGGCATCGTGCATCGCATGCGGGATGGCGTTCCACAACGCGGGCCTCACCATGAGGCAGAGGAAGTTCGTGGAGAAGGGCTTCAAGCGCGGGGACATCAAGTGTATCGTCGCCACCCCCACCCTGGCGGCCGGTATCAACCTCCCTGCCCGCAGGGTCATCATCAGGGATACGACCAGGTTCGAGAACGGCATGAACGCCCCCATCTCCGTGATGGAGGTCAAGCAGATGTGCGGAAGGGCCGGTAGGCCCGGATACGACCCCTACGGGGAGGCCGTGCTTGTGGCGAAGAACCTCAAGGACTCCGACCACCTGATGGAGGATTACATAGACCACGACACCGAGCGCCTGACGTCCAAGCTCTTCGGCGACAAGGTGCTCAGGGGGCACATACTGGGGCTCATCGCCACCGGGGACGCAGATTCGGAGGAGGGGATCATCGACTTCCTCAAATCCACGTTCTACGGCGCCACATCCAGCCTGTTCGGAGTGGAGTCCGTGGTGGAGTCCGTGGTGCAGTTCCTGGAGAAGGAGGAGATGGTGGAGGTCGTTGACGATATGCTCAGGATCCTCCCGTTCGGGAAGAGGGTCTCGGACCTCTACATAGATCCGGAATCCGCTTCCATCCTGAGGAAGGCGGTCATGAAGATCGAGAAGGACACGGATCCGATGCTCATGCTGATTGCGGCCGCCATGACCCCCGACGTCATGGGCTCCTATCCAAAGAAATCGGACGAGGCCAGGATAAACGATGTCATCACCACTTACGAGGCCGACCTGCTGGTCGACCCGGACGAGCTGATGGATTACGATTACGAGTTCTTCGCCAGTGATGTGAAGTCCGCGCTCATGGTCCACGATTGGATCGAGGAGGTGGACGAGGAGAGCATGACCGACATCCTGGGTGTCGGACCGGGCGACATCAGGGCCAAGGTCGACATGATGGATTGGATCATCTACTCCATGAACGAGATCGCCATGATCTTCAACCCCGATGCCAGCAGGTCCATCAAGCCGCTGATGACCCGCATACGCTACGGCGTGAAGGAGGAGCTGTCCGCGCTGGTATCGTTCCGCGGCGTGGGCCGCAGCAGGGCCAGGATACTGTTCAACAGGGGATACGCCACCAGATCCGACATCGCCGATGCGCCGCAGGAGACCCTGGCGGCCATACCCGGCATAGGCCCGGCTCTGGCCAGGAGCCTGAAGGAGCAGGTAGGATCGTCCAAGCCGGAGGCGCTCTACGAGCAGCGCGGATCCCCCTCGGAAGAGGAGGAGAGCATGCTGGACGCCATGGCGGCGGATTACATGGCCGGGGAGTTGCCCGTGCCCGAAGAAACCGATAAGAAGAAAGGTAAAGGCGCCGAAGGGGCCGGACCGAAGCAGTCCAGCCTCTTCGACTTCCGATTCGCTGGGAGAGGATGCGCTCCACGTCGGCGACGTTGTTGCCGCACTTTATGGGCGGGGCGCAGTTGTTGATGATCGTGTCGGGGTCCTTCAGGCCGTTGCCGGTGCAGATGCACACCACGCGCTCGTCCCTGTCGATGACCCCCTCGGCGCGGAGCTTCTTGAGACCGGCCACGGATGCGGCGGATGCGGGCTCGACGCAGACGCCCTCCCTCCTGCCGAGGAGCTGCTGGGCGGCGATGATCTCCTCGTCGGTGACGGTGGTGCAGTAGCCGCCGGTGGAGTACATGGCCTTGAGGGCCTTCCTTCCGCTGACCGGGTTCCCGATCCTGATGGCGGTGGCCACGGTCTCGGGGTGCTCCTCGGGGACGAAGTTGGGCTCGTTGGCCTTGAAGGCCCTCGCGACGGGCGCGGAGCCCTCGGCCTGGATGCCGGTGAGCATGGGGACCTTGTCGATCCATCCGACCTCCTGGAGCTCGGTGATCGCCTTGTAGACGGCCCAGATGTTGGCGGCGTTGCCCACGGGCAGGATGATCCTGTCGGGGACGTTGTACTCCAGCTGGTCCATGATCTCGAACAGCACGGATTTCTGGCCCTCGGGGCGGTAGGGGTTGATCGAGTTGAGGAGGTACAGCTTCCTCTCGTCGGCCATCTTCCTGGCCAGCGCCAGGGCGTCGTCGAAGTTACCGTCGATGGACAGGACCTTGGCTCCGAAGAACAGGGCCTGGGCCAGCTTCCCCATGGCGACCTTGCCGGAGGGGAGGAACACGGCGCACTTCATCCCAGCTTTGGCCGCGTAGGCGGCCAGGGACGCGGAGGTGTTGCCGGTGGAGGCGCATCCGACCACGGTGGCGCCCAGCTCCTTGGCGTGGGAGACCCCCATGGTCATTCCCCTGTCCTTGAAGGAACCGGTGGGGTTGAGGCCCTCGAACTTGACGAACGAGTTCTCCACTCCGACCTCCTTGCCGAGCGCCCTCACGGGGTACAGAGGGGTCCCGCCCTCCTGGATGGACACCCTGTTGGCGGCGTCCACGGGCATGAAGGGAGCGTACCTCCAGACGCCCAGGGGCGTCTTCCTGAGGTCCTGGGGCTTCATCTCCTTGACCTTCTCGAGCTCCATCTTGACGGTCAGGAGACCGCCGCATCTGGGGCAGGTGTTCACGAAGGGGTCGGTGACATCGGCCCCGCAATCCCAGCAGATAACCTTGTGTGCTGCCATTTCAAATCCTCCTGCAACCGGATCCGCAATAGGTGATCCAGGTGTCGCACTTCATGCCGTTGGCGGAGTACAGGTCGCGGATGCTCTCCGCGATGGTCTCGCCCGCATGGGTGCTCTTATCGTAAAACGAGATTATGCACGGGCCGGAGCCTCCCAGGAAGGAGACCAGGGCGCCATGGGACATCGCTTCAGCCTCAGCCTCCTTGAGGTAGGGCACGAGCTTGGTCCTGGCCGGCTCGAACACCGCATCCTTGACCGACCTGCCGATGAGGCCCAGGTCGCCGGTCATCATGCCGTACGTGAGGCAGGATGCGTTGCCGACGTGGAACACCAGGTCCTTCACGGACACCTCGGAGGGCAGGACGGCCCTGGACTCCCTCGTGGTGACCGTGACATCGGGCATGGCGATGACCACGCCCAGGTCCTCCGGGGGCTTGATGGATACGACCTCGAATGGCTCGTAGGACCTTATGATGGTGAATCCCCCCAGGATGCAGGGGGCGACGTTGTCCGCGTGGAACCCGCCGGACGTGACGTTCTCGGCATGGGCGGCGCAGAGGACGACCTCCTTCAGGGAGAGCTTCTCCCCGCAGAGGAGGTGGGCCAGGTAAGCCCCGCCGGCGGCGGATGCGCCGGAGGATCCGATGCCGCTGCCGGGCCTGATGCCCTTCTTTATCCTGATCTCGATGCCGAAATCCGCGTTGCATCTCCTCAGCGTCTCGGCCGCGGCGATCCCAACGGAGTTCTCCTCGGGGTCGAGGGGGATGCTGTCGCTGCCGGGTCCGGAGACCTCGGAGATGACGATACCGGAATCGATCTTCCTTCCCTCGATCACATCGAAAGGCTCGTGGAGGGCCAATCCGAAGACGTCGAATCCTGCGCCGACGTTGGCGGTGGTGGCCGGAGCCGCAACTTTTACCCATTCGCTCATCGGTTTTCACCTGTAACTGCGCCCCCATCCGCTTGTCTTTAATAAATCTTTATAGAAAGCCGTCGGTACGAGTGGCATGGGATACCTGGCAGCGGGCATGAGGGCGGACCGCCCATTCGAGGAGGTCATATCCGTACTCTCTTCAGCAGGTATCAGGGCCGTCGTCATGGATCCCGATTACATCGCAGGCGCAGACCATATGCTGGCGGCCGCCATGCACGCCGAGAGGGCCTTCGCCCGCGGTACCGCCAGGTCCAAGACATTCGAGACCGAGGTCATGCTCTACTGCGCCTGGGAGAGGCAGATCGGCAAGGCCATGGACAGGATGAGGCCCAAGGAGTGGCAGAGGGCATTCGCCGTGCTCGTGGAGGACGGCGATCCCGACTTCGCATCGCTGGGATTCGTGCGCGACGATTCGGTGATATCGGTCGATGCCGCCAAAGCCGCGAGGCTCGGGCTCACCGACCCGTTTTTATCCCCTGAAGACCAGGCCGTGGAGAACGTGGCATCGGTCGATCTGCTCAAAGCATAACGCCTTTTCTACCTATCTACAGTTTATCCTGTTTAGATTTCGAGAATAAAAGCATAAGTCTGAGAAACCTATATTTTACGCCATGTCGAAAAATGCCGACTACTACTTTGGAGAATCGTATAGCGTGCTGTATTCGATACTGGAGGGCGGGCCGATGTGCCTGTCCGAGGTAATGGCACGCGTGAACAAATCGTTCTACCCCGTGAAGAAGTCGCTCTTCAGGGCCGTCGACGACGGGCTTCTATGCCTGATCAAGGGGGTCCCCGAGGATCGCAACTACTACACGCTGACGGAGAAGGGATACACCATGGTCAGGGGGATGAACAGGATCGGGGCCGATACATTCGGCGAGGCCTGCTTCGAGACCGCAGGCTTCGAGGAATGGACCGCGGTGATAGGGAAGGTCCCGGAGCACCCCAGGCGCTCCAGGATGAGAAGGAGGAGGGCCTGAGGCCCTCCGGGTTTGGCCGATCGGTTATCGGGAACGAACTTGTAACCGTAGTGGATCACGCCGCTCTCGCCATCGGAGTCCAGCTTGCGCAGGACCGCCCTGACGGGCATGCCGATCTCGATCCTGTCCAGATCGACATCCACGAGCTGCGCGGAGATCATCGCGCCGTCCTCGGTCTTCACCATTGCGACGGCGTACGGCTTCAGCAGGTTGTTGCAGTCCGGTGCCTCGTATATCACCGAGAAGGTGTACACGGTGCCCTTCCTGCTCAGCGCATGCTCCTCCATCTTGCCGATGGAAGAGCGGCGGCATACGGGGCACAGGCTGCGCCTCGGGAAGTATATCTTCCCGCATACGCCGCACTTGCACCCGATCAGGTTGTACCTGCCGGGGATCTCCCTCCACTCTTTCGCTACGGATGCCATCAGATCGCCTCCATGACGCTGACAACGACGGCCGAACCCATTCCTCCGGAGCTCTGCGCGACGCCGTATTTGGCATTCTCCCCCTGCCTCTTGTCGGCAGAGCCCCTGAGCTGCTCCGCGATCTCGACGATCTGGGCCACTCCGGTCGCCCCTATGGGGTGGCCGCGGGCCTTCAGGCCGCCGGAGGTGTTGACGGGCATCTCGGCGCCGACCTGGCATTTCCCTTCCAGGACGGCCTTGCCGGCCTCCCCGCGCTTGAACAGCCCGAGGTCCTGCAGGGCCATGATCCCGGCCACGGTGTAGGTGTCGTGGACCTCCGCGACATCGATGTCCTTGGCGGTGATGTGCGCGGCCTCGTAAGCCGATTTGGCGGCGGCGACGGTCGCCCCGTAGGTGGTGATGTCCTCCCTCTGGAAGAGGGCGAGGGTGTCGCTGGCCTGTGCGACCGCGGACACCTTGACGTAGGAATCGGTGTATTTCTTGGCGTCCTCCAGAGGGCACAGGACGACCGATGCCGCGCCATCGGAGATGGGGGCGCAGTCGAACACGCCGAGGGGGGTGGAGACCGGCCCGGATTTCAGGACGGTGTCCAGGGTGATCGCCTTCCTGAACTGGGCGTTCGGGTTGAGGGCGCCGTTGAAGTGGCTGTTGACCGAGAAGGAGGCTATCTCCTCGCGGGTGGCGATGCCGTCGTGGATCATCCTCCTGGCGATCATCGCGTGGAGGCTGGCGAAGGTGAGTCCCATGCCGGCCTCCCACTCCGCATCCGCGGTGGCGTCCAGGACCGAGTTGATCGACGGGTCGTCGATATCGGTCATCTTCTCCGCCCCTCCGACCATGACGATGTCGTGCATGCCGGATGCGACGGCCATGACGGCCTGCCTGAACGCTACCGCTCCGGAAGCGCCTCCGGCCTCGACCCTGGTCGCGGGGATGTGGTTGGATGCCATCCCGGAGTAATCCGCGATGAGGGCATCGATGTGCTGCTGGTTGATGAAGCGGCCGGCGGACATGTTGCCGATGAATATCCCGTCGATCTCGCTCCCGGAGAGCTTGGCATCCTCCATGGCCTTCAGACCGGCCTCGATGCCTATGTCCCTGAAGGACCTGTTCCAGAGCTCGCCGAACTTGGTGGTTCCGACCCCTATGATTGCTACGTCCCTCATGTTATCACTCCGGCATTATGATCTTGCCCTTGTACTTGGCATAGATCCCGTAGTCCACGTAGATAGGGTCCGCCAGGATCTTGTCGAGCACGGGCGCGTTGCTCCTCTTGTAGTTCTTGATCTCGTCGGTGACGGTGATGTCGAACGCGTCGCTGCCGGCTCCGGACCCGTACGATGTGACGAAGATCCTGTCGCCGGGCTCGGCGTGGTCCAGCACGTTCGCCAGGCCCAGGGGCACGGCGCCGCTGTAGGTGTTGCCGATGTTGGGGGTGAGCAGGCCGTACTCGATCTGCTCGGGGGTGAATCCCAGCTGGGCGGCGACCCTGGTGGGGAACTTGCCGTTGGGCTGGTGGAACACGGCGTACTTGTAGTCGGAGGGCTGGGTGCCCATGGCCTCCAGCATCATCTTGGCCGCGGAGGTTATGTGCCTGAAGTACGCGGGCTCCCCGGTGAACCTTCCGCCGTGGAGCGGGTAGGGCTGGCCCTCCCTCCTCCAGAAGTCGGGGGTGTCGGTGGTGAAGCTGAGCGTCTTGTTGATCTTGGCGATGATCTTCTCCGAACCGATCAGATACGCGGCGCCTCCGGCGGATGCGGAGTACTCCAGGGCATCCCCGGGGGCTCCCTGGGAGGTGTCGGCGCCGATGGCGACGCCGTACTTCACCATGCCGGATCCCACGAGACCCATGCATGCCTGGATGCCGGCGGTACCGGCCTTGCAGGCGAATTCCATGTCGGCTGCTGTGAGCGCGGGGGTGGCCTGTATGGCCTCCGCGACTATGGTGGCGGTCGGCTTGACCGCGTAGGGGTGGGACTCGGATCCCACG
>CAMMYR010000022.1 GCA_946528255.1 uncultured Methanomicrobiales archaeon
GAGGAGATAGGATATATCGCCTCAGTACTGGCCGGCAGGCCGTCGGCATCGGGCGGGAAGGCGTTCAAACTGGAGGACTCCATCAACGGGAAGGCGATGGAGTACGTGGGTGATTCCGTCATAGAGGACGGGGAAGCAGTGGAAGATTACATTCAGGAATTGAAGGAGATGATGGGATGAGCGAGGTGCAGATACCTAGGAGGACATTGGTCACGCTGATGAACGCCCTGTCCTCGGGAGTGGTCCCGAGGCGCGGATTGGAGTACATCGCCGTGGGCAGGAAGAAGGAGACGGAGACGTTCGTCAACGACCTCGATGACACCGCCACCGGCGGTGGCGCTTTCAGATTCATATCCGGCAGGTTCGGGAACGGGAAGAGCTTCATGACGCAGATGGTCAGGAACTACGCCATGGACCGCGGATTCGCGGTCATGGATGCCGATCTGGCCGTGAACAGGAGGCTCACCGGCACCAAGGACGAGGGATTGAACACATACAGGGAGCTGGTGAAGAACACCGCATACAAGCAGCGCCCGGACGGCGGGGCGATGGAGGCCATCCTCCAGGGATGGCTGGCCTCCGTCCCGGAGGATTCCGACATGGCATCCATCGAGAAGGAGCTCAGATCCATCACATCGGGCATGGCCTCCATGCAGTTCTACCAGGACTTCGTCAAAGCCGTGATAGGGTACATGAGGGACGTCAGGGCGGAATGCGACAACAGCCCCTTCCTCAGATGGCTCAAAGCCGAGTACAGGCTCAGGGCGGAATCCAAGGCGGAGACCGGGATCGCCAACACCATCGGCGATGACAACTGGTACGAGTTCATCAAGCTCTGGGCGGAGTTCTTCGTGGCCCTCGGGTTCAAGGGATTGGTGGTCTTCATCGACGAGGGCGTCGTGCTGTACAAGATTCAGAACAAGACCGCCAGGTCCAACAACTACGAGCGCCTGCTTTCCATATTCAACGACATCATGCAGGGGAAATCCTCCCACCTGTCGATGTACGTCTGCGGTACCCCGGAGTTCATCGAGGACCCCCGCAGGGGCCTCTACAGCTACGAGGCCCTCAGATCCAGGCTCGTGGCCGGCAGATACGAGAACGGCTACGACAACTACCTTGGGCCGGTGATAAACCTCAGGCCCCTGACGGACGAGGAGATCTTCGTGCTGATTAGGAGGATCAGGGACCTCCACGAGCAGCGCTACGGATACGAGTCCGGGATCGATGACGGCATGATGGAGGAGTATCTCAGGGTGGTGCTCGGCAGCGTCATATCCACCAGCATGGTCACCCCCAGGGAGATCACCAGGGATTTCATCAGCCTGCTGGACACCCTGCACCAGAATCCCGATGCCGATTTCATGGACATGGTGAAGAACAGGAAGGTCAGCGGCACGGAGAATCCCGACGACGAGATCATCGAGGACCTCGAGATATGACCGACCACTTCGAAGAGCTCCCGTGGTTCCTGAAGGAGTTCGCCCACAGGAACGGCTGGAACGGTTTCAGGGAGATACAGACCCGCGCGTTCGATATTTTCGCAGGGAGCGACGACCACATCCTGATCTCCGCGGGAACCTCCAGCGGGAAGACCGAGGCCGCGATGTTCCCCGTGATAACATCGCTGTTCAACAACCCCTGCCGCACCATCGGAGCGCTGTACATCGGGCCGCTGAAGGCCCTGATAGACGATCAGTTCGGGAGGATGGAGCTGCTGCTGGAGGAATCCTACATCCCCGTCACTGGATGGCACGGCGACATAGCCGACAGCGTCAAGGACAGGCTGGTTAGGCATCCCCAGGGGATCCTCCAGATAACCCCTGAATCGCTCCAGAACATCATCGCCAACGACCCGGAGGACCTGGAGAGGATGTTCGGCGGGCTCAGGTTCGTGGTGATAGACGAAGTGCACGCGTTCATGGACTCCGAGAGGGGCCAGCAGCTGCAGTGCTGTCTCCAGAGGCTGGAGCTCCTGGCCGGATGCGACCCCAGGAGGATCGGGCTGTCCGCGACCATATCCGATCTGGATGGGGCGGCATCCTGGCTGTCCGCGGACACCGGCAGGAGGACGTCCATCGTCTCCGACCCCATGGTCGGGAAGCGCACCATCACCATACAGTTCAACGACATCCCAGAAGCGGGGGAGGAGGACGACACCGACCGCAAGAAGGGGATAACGCGCTACTACAGGCGCCTGTACGACGACGTCCGCGACAAGGATTGCATCGTGTTCGTCAACAGCCGCTCCGAGGCGGAGATCACCGGCAGGTCGCTGAAGAAGGTGGCCGAGACCTACGGGGAGAAGGACCTGGTCCACGTGCACCACGGCAGCATCTCCGGCGAGCTCAGGAAGGCCGCGGAGGATGCTCTGCGCGATCCCGACGGCCATGCCGCTGTGATTGCTACGGTCACCCTTGAATTGGGAATAGACATAGGCGGATTGGACGGCATCATACAGATAGAACCGCCGCTCACATGCTCCAGCCTGGTCCAGAGGATCGGGAGGTCCGGCAGGAGGGGGAACAGGCAATCCATGACCATCATCTGCAACGGCGACCCGGTGAAATGGTGGACCTACGTCGAGGGGATCGACATGAACCTTGTGAAGGCCGTCGCCATGACCCTGCTGGTCCTGCGGGAGAACTGGACCGAGCCCCCCACCGGGTCCCACCTCCCGTACAGCCTGCTCTACCATCAGACCATGGAGTACCTCAGGTCCGGCCTCGGAGCCAAGTTCAGGACCCTGGCCTGCGAGGTGCTCCCCATGCACCCGTTCTCGGAGATCACCGAGGAGGACTACAGGATCCTGATAGGCCACATGGTCAACGAGGAGCAGCTCATCCAGATGGAGGACGGCACCCTGCTCATCGGCCCGAAGGGCGAGAGGATGGTGTTCCACCGCGACTTCTGCTCCGTTTTCAAAGTCCGCAGGGAGATCGAGGTCACCTGCGAGGGGAAACCCGTGGGTTCCATCCAGGAGATGCCGGAAGTGGGCGAGCTTATCCAGCTGGCCGGGGGCATCTGGGAGGTCGTTGACGTCAAGGAATCCCAGATGTCCGTCAGCGTGATCGAATCCGACGGCAACGCCAACAACCCTTGGAAATCCGGGACGCCCGGTACGGCCACCAAGGTGATGGAGATGATGAGGGCGGTGCTGCTGTCCGATAAGCACTATCCGTTCCTGGACGAGGAGGGCAACGCCCGCCTGGACGAGTACAGGGAGATGGCCAGGAGCAACGGCGTAACCGAGACGTTCACCTATCTGGAGGACGACGTGGTAAGGATACACCCGTGGATAGGCACCATGCAGTTCGATACCCTCAGGAGGATCCTGGCCCAGGTGGACGGGATAACATCCATGAGGTACGTCCAGCCCTATTACATCGATGTGAAGACGGAACTGTCCCCTTCCGCACTGGCCGACGAGGTCCATGACTTCATCAAGCGCGGCGATCCGGAATCCCTGGTCACCCAGGGGGACCTGGTGAGGTCCGGGAAGTACGACAGGTTCGTGCCCGAGGCGCTGCTGTACAAGGCGTACGCCAGGGACCGCCTGGACTTCGACTTCGTGCTGGATCCGGACGATCGAGCGCCGTGGAACAGGCACTTCGTCTGATACTCGGGCTCGCTGGATGCGTACATCCCCAGCTTCTTGTACTGGACCTCGTCGATCGGCGAGATGATCACCGATGAGTGCACATCCGAACCCCTGAGCATGGGCAGGGCGGAGACCGCCTTCTCGGCCGCCGGGTCCTTGTTGGCCGCGATGGACAGTGCCACCAGCATCTCGTCGACGTGGAGCCTCGGGTTCTTGTTCCCCAGGTAATCCACCTTCAGCCTCTGCATCGACTTGATGACGTCCGGAGAGATCAGCAGTATCGAATCGTCTATTCCTGCGACGCTCTTGAGGGCGTTCAGGATCATGGCGGAGGATGCGGTGAGCAGTGGCGAGGCCTTCCCCTCGATTATCCTCCCGTCCGGGAGCTCCGCGGCGACCACGGGCCTCTCGGTCTCGGCCATCCTCTCCCTGACCACGTTGACGACCTCGCGGTACGTCACATCGATGCCCGCCTGCTTCATCAGGATCTCGGATTTGAACAGGACTCCGTCATCCACGCGCCCCTCTTTGCGGTCCCTCAGGGCGGCGAAGTACCTCCTGATGATCTCGGAGTTGGCCGCTTTCCTGACGGCTTCGTCGTCGACGATGCAGTTCCCGGCCATGTTCACGCCCATGTCCGTAGGCGATCTGTACACCGACTTCCCGAAGATCCCCTCCAGGATGGCGTTCACCACCGGGAAGACCTCCACGTCCCTGTTGTAGTTCACCGTGGTCTTGCCGTAGGCCTCCAGGTGGAACGGGTCGATCATGTTCTTGTCGTTCAGATCGGCGGTGGCGGCCTCGTAGGCGATGTTCACCGGGTGGTTCAGCGGCAGGTTCCAAACTGGGAACGTCTCGAACTTGGCGTATCCCGCGGAGACCCCCTTGCGGTTCTCATGGTACAGCTGCGACAGGCAGACGGCCATCTTCCCGCTCCCCGGACCGGGGGCGGTGACCACCACCAGCGGTTTGGTGGTCACGACGTAATCGTTCTTCCCGTAGCCCTCGTCGCTCGCTATGAGGTCGATGTTCGTGGGGTATCCCTCGATGGGGTAGTGGCGGTAGACCTTCAGGCCCAGGGCCTCGGCCTTCTTCTGCAGCTGGTCGGCGGCCGGCTGTCCTGTATACTTGGTGATGACCAGACCGCAGACGTGTATGCCGCGGTCGGTGAAGGAATCGACGAGCCTGAACACCTCGGAGTCGTATCCGACCCCGATGTCCTTGCGGATCTTGTTCTTGACGATGTCCTCGGCGTTGATGACGACGATGGCCTCCGCCTCGGAGCCGAATTCCATGAGCATCCTGATCTTGGAATCGGGCATGAAACCGGGGAGGACGCGGGATGCGTGGTAGTCATCGAAAAGCTTTCCGCCGAACTCCAGATACAGCTTGCCGCCGAACTGGGCGATGCGCTCCCTGATGTGCTCGGACTGCGTCCGGAGGTACATCTCGTTGTCGAATCCGCTGAGCATTTTTGAGGAATCGCGTATTAGAAGATAAATGTTTTTGTAAGAATACAGATAAATCAATGAAATAATGGAGAGATAACCTCTGATTTCCGATTTGATTAGACATTCATCTAATAATAATCTATAATGATAAACAAATACCGAAGCAATACCGCTTCCGCTCGGATGGCGATGGTAAAATACGGAAGAAAACATCGCCCATGCATGGATTCCCCCGCCATGTTCATACGCGGCAGCGCCGGCCGGCTCGAAGCCGCCAGGCCGGTATTCAGGGGATGCGATCCGGCCAGGCCGCCGGAGTGGATCCCTCTGGATGATGCGCTCTCGGGGATCGACCGCAGCGTCAGGAGGCCGTTCGTCGCCATAGACTCCGACAGCCTGGCCCTCGGCGCGTTGGGGACCGAGGTCATGAAGAACCTCAAGGTCCGCGGCATGGACATCTGGCTGATGGCCACCGTGGAGACCACCGATGATGTGCTGGATGCGTTCAACATGGGGGCGGATAAGCTCATGGTCCCGTTGGATCGGGTCAGGTCCATGAAGGAGCTGAGGGATATGAACAGCGTCTCCGACAGCATCATCCCCACCATGTTCTGCGTATCCGACGGGGTCCGCACCATCGGCGGCGTGAAACCCGTACTGGAAGCCCTGGACGAGATGGCCGACGAGGGGTTCTTCAGATGCTGCATCGTCGATCCCGGCGATACCGTGGACTGGGATGCCGTTCTGGAGGAGAACCCGTCCGCGGTGCCTTTCACCGCGGCGGATGTCCCCGGAGAGGGGATCAGGATCAAGCCAGCTTTGCGATGGCCTTCTCGAAGGCAGCGTTGGCCTTCTCGTACGTCTCCTCGGTGGGGGACTCGTCGGTTCCGGCGACGGTGATCGTATCGATCAGCTCGATGCCCATCGACTTGCAGAACCTGTTCATGACCTGCTCCGCGGCGGATATGTCGGGATCCTTCCTGCCGGCGCAGTACATGGCGATGCATTTGGACGGCCTGTGGAGGTCCTTGCGGTTCCAGTGCAGCTGGAACCTGCCTATGCACCTGACGGTGGACGACGAGAGCCCGTCGAAGAATATCGGCGAGGCTATGATCAGCAAATCGGAATCCGCAAAGGAATCGTAGATGAAGCGCATGTCGTCCTTCATCCTGCAGTACCCGAGGCCGGCGCACTTGTCGCAACCGTCGCAGTCGATTATCGCCATATCAGAGGGGAAGAACGTCCTGACGGCGTACCCCTTGGCGGTAAGGGTGCCTGTGACGGCGCGGCACACGTTGGCGGTGTGCCCCTTATAATCTCCGCTTCCGCAAATGACAGTCGCATTAGCCATGAGGGCCGAATTGCATTCGTAGAAAATAAGATTACCTAATGGATGGTTTACGGATGTATGAGCAGGACGTACACCCTGACGGATGAACCGGACGGTCCCGGGGACTATCACGTCACCTCCCGCATCAGGAGGTGCAACGGGTGCTCCGCATGCATCACGACGCATCCGGGCTCCTGCTCCCAGGAGGACACGTTCTCGCCGGAGATCCCCCCGATCCTCTCATCCGACGTACTAGTCATCGACTCCGGGATTGACTCGGACATGATACGCATGCCCATGAGGAAATCCGTGGAGAGGCTGTCCAACATCCTGCTGGCCTGGACCGATGCGGGGCACAACGTGCCCCGGGATAAATCCGAGACCCCGCTGAGGAGGATAATCGTGAGATGCCCCGGGCCGGGATCGGAGGGTTTCGAGCATTATATGCGCGAGATGCTGCTCAAAGGGCCGATAGAGAAGCTGGCCTTCGAATATTACCGATATAGAAGAAGGATGAGGGGGAGGTCCCCCTCGTGAATGTTTTCACTCCGCCTTGTCCTTGGCGGTGTTGTCCCAGACCTGGACGAAGTCCACGCGGGCGACTCCGAAGATGTCGCGGAGGTCGGAGACGACCTTGTACTTGGCGATCAGCCAGTTCTGGTCGAACTTGCAGCGCTCGGACTCGGTGACGACGACCTTGTCGGCGGTGATCTCGAACTCGAAGCCCTCAGCGGACTCGAAGGCGGCGTTGACGACGGCCTTGGCCTTCTCGTTGGCGTCGGTGATCTCCTCGGTCACGGTGAACTTGTAGTGCAGGTCGTGTCCGGCGAGGTGGTTGTTGAAGTCGACCTTGACGCGGCCGGCTCCGACGGACATGACGACACCGGTCTTGTTACCCAGGGAGACGGGCATGCCGGGGTAGGGGTTGATCTCCTGCTTGTAGAACTCCTTGATCGGGTGGGTCTCGATGAGCTTGGGGTTCCTGGCACCGGCGGCCTTCTCGCAGGGGATGGTGACCTCGGTCTCCTTTCCGATCTCGGCTGCGGCGACGGCGGCGTCGAGGTCGGGGAAGAATCCCTTGGAGCCGACGATGTAGGTGATGGGCTCGTAGGTCATTCTCTCGTCGTAGATTCCGGCCTCCTCGGCGACGGCCTTGTCGGTCGTGTCGAAGATCTTGTCATCGAGGTCGGCGAAGTAGGCGCTGTAGCTCAAGCGCACGATTTTCTTTGCATCTGCCATTGTTAATCACCTGATATGTGAAATGTGATGGGCGGACGATACCGACCCTATTATAAAAGGTATGCGCACGCTGTGCGCGTCTTTCTTAGAGATATAAGGGCTGGCGGACCGAGCGACACGACCAAACGAATATAAACGAGGGTGCGATAGGCCCTCCTGCCTACCATAAATGCCGCCTTTGCATAGCCCGGTAGTGCGGCTGACTTGTAATCAGCAGGTCGGGGATTCGA
>CAMMYR010000023.1 GCA_946528255.1 uncultured Methanomicrobiales archaeon
ACTGTTCATCGCGCTCTGCGTGGTCTTCGTCCTCATAGCCATCGTGGTATCGATAAACATAGGCGCTTACGAGATATCGTTCGCCGACGTCTACAAGACGATAATCGACCACATCCTGGGAAAGGAATTCGAGCCGTATTCCAAGGAGTGGTACGATAACGAGATCGTTTGGAACACCAGGATGCCTAGGATATCCTTCGCGATCCTCGCCGGTATAGGCCTCGCGATTTCGGGCGCCACGATGCAGAGCATCATGAAGAACCCGCTGGCGGAGCCGTATACGACCGGAGTGTCCTCCGGAGCCTACTTCGGCGTGGCCATTTCCATGGTCCTCGGATTCACCATGCTCCCGGTGCTCTCCGGAGCGGAGGCGTTCATATTCGCCCTGGTCCCCGTTGCGGTCATCCTGATAATCCTGCCGCGTTCCAACAACTCCGTGGCCACGATCATTCTGATCGGAACCGCGCTTTCCTACATGTTCAATGCGTTCACAACGCTCATCCTGGTGTCCACGGACGCCGATACACTGGCCAACGTCTATCGCTGGCAGGTGGGTTCTTTCGCCAACGTCCATTGGGACGATGTATACGTCGTAGCGGCCGTCGTCATCATCGGCACCATCATCATCTATCTCCTATCGAACCGCCTCAACATCATGATGATGGGCGACCAGAGCGCCCAGAGCCTGGGCATTAACGTCAAGACCCTCAGGCTGGCGTGCATGGTTATCATGGCCATAATGGTGGCCGCCATCGTCACGTTCTCCGGGATCATAGGATTCATCGGGCTGATATGCCCGCATATCGTGAGATTGATCATAGGCTCCGACAACCGCTTCGTCATACCGGCGGGATGCGCTTTCGGAGCGGCGTTCCTGCTATTCGCCGATACGCTGTCCAAATGGCTGTCCGGCCTCGATTCCGTGCCGGTTGGTGCCGTCTGCAGCCTGATGGGGGCCCCGCTGTTCCTCATGCTGCTGATAACCAACAGGAGGCAGATATGGCGATAGACGAGAAGATAGCGGCCTATAAGGCGGAGAACAGGAGGAAGCTCAGATCCCTCCTGTGGGTCTGGCTCGGGATTGGTCTGCTGTTCATAGTCAGCCTCAGCGCTTCAGAGACGAAGATAGGGCTCATAGAGGGGTTGGAATTCCTCGTCAAGAGGATCATGGGCGTGGAACCCGTGGGATTCTACGAGATCCTCCGCGACAGGGTCGTTTGCGACGAGAACGTACCGCGCGCCCTGGGCGCCATAATGGCGGGGGCCGTGCTGGCCATCGGCGGTGCCGCCCTGCAGAACCTGATACGCAACCCGCTGGCCGACCCGTATACCCTGGGTATCTCCTCCGGCGCCATGTTCGGCATGGTCATTTCCGTGGCTTTGGGGATCTCCATATTCCCGTTCCTGTCGGACGGCGACGGCATGACGGTCAACGCGTTCTTCTTCGCGATGATACCGACCATCATCGTGCTGTTCATATCGGCATTCAAGAAGGTCACCCCGACCACGATGATCCTTTGCGGTATCGCCGTGATGTACATATTCACGGCCTTCACGACCATGATCAAATACACCGTCGAGAGCGAGACGCTGTCGATGATATACCAATGGTCCATAGGCTCCGTATCCGGGCTGTCCTGGGGTTCGATGCCGAAATTCCTGGCTGCGGTTCTCATCGCGTTCATACCGATGTTCTACCTGCGCGAGAGGATAGACATCGTCGCCCAGAGCGATAACCAAGCGCTCTGCCTGGGCGTCAATCCCAACAGGCTGAGGATCGTCTCGCTGACGGTGGTCTCCCTGGCTACAGCCATAATCGTGTGCTACACCGGAACCATAGGGTTCGTCGGGCTTGTAGCCCCGCATATAGCACGCATATTCGTCGGATCCAAGATGAAGCTGCTCCTTCCCGCCTCCGCATCCGTCGGAGCCCTCATGGTGCTGGGATGCGATGTGCTTCTCCGCAAGATCTCCCCCAACCTGCCCGTGGGGGTCCTGCTGGCGCTGGTCTGCAGTCCGATTTTCATTTACATACTGGTCAAGATGAGCAAGAGGGCATGGCGATACAATGAAGATAGAGTTCCTGGACAAGCAAGAGAACCCGGCCGTAACGGCGGACGGGATGCGCATAGAATTGGATAGCGTGGATTTCTCGTATTTCGAGCTGCAGATCCTCCACGGCGTCTCGCTCGATCTGCAAGACGGGAAGCTCGTTTCGATAATCGGTCCGAACGGCGTCGGCAAATCCACGTTGATCCACTGCATCAACAAGATACTGACGCCCACTGGTGGCACTGTATCGATCAACGGTGTGGACAACGCCGAGATATCCTTCAAGGATATGGCAAAGCTGCTCGGATATGTTCCATATACGTCCTCCAACACCTTCCCCATCTCGGTCACGGATGCCGTCCTGATGGGTCGCCACCCCCACAACCGCCAGGCACCCACCGATGACGACCTCCGCATAGTGTTCCAGACGCTGGAAGACATGGGCATAGACGAGCTGGCGGACAGGCAGCTCAACGAGCTCTCCGCCGGCCAGCTGCAGAAGGTTATATTGGCCAGGGGCCTCGCTCAGGAGCCGAGGGCGCTCCTCCTCGATGAGCCCACTGCGAATCTGGACATCAAGCACCAGATGGGCGTCACGAAGATGCTCCGCGACATATCCCATTCCACCGGTATGCTGGTCATCATGATATGCCATGACCTCAACATCGCGGCGAAATACTCCGATTGGGTCATCATGATGTCCGAGGGCAGGATATACGCCGAAGGGGACCCCGTGGATACGATAACCGAACAGGCCATTTCCGATGTGTACGGCGTCCATTGCAAGGTTCTGATAGATTGCGGGCGCCCGCACATCATTCTGCGCGATCAAGACGACCCATCCGATCGATGTAAGCCAGAACGTTTAACACGTTGGATGTATATGCCATGGATGAGAGGAGACATGCCGGCTATCATCGAGATCAAAGACGTCGTCAAGACATTCGGGGAGAAGCACGCGCTCGACGGTCTAGACCTCGAGGTCGAGGAGGGCGAGTTCTTCGGATTCCTCGGACCCAACGGGGCCGGCAAGACCACCACCGTCAGGTGCATAGCCACATTGACCGGATTCGACTCCGGCACCATCATCGTCGACGGCGTGGACATCAAGAAGGATCCCGTGGCGGCCAAGGGACGCATAGGCGTCATCCAGCAGCAGGTCTCCCTGGACAAGGATCTGACGATCAGGGAGAACATGATCTCCCATGCCATGTACCACATGATGGGGAAGAAGGATCGCGACGCCCGCATCTCAGAGCTCTCGGAGATCTTCGGCCTCCATGAGTACCTGGACAAGCCGGTCGATTCCCTGTCCGGCGGTTGGAAGAAGAGGGCGGCCATAGTATGCGCCGTCCTCCACAGCCCCCGCGTCCTCTTTCTCGATGAACCGACATCCGGCCTCGACATCAACGCCAGGAGGCTGCTCTGGGACGTCCTGAAGGAGCTGCATTCCAAGGGCACCACCATATTCCTGACCACCCACTACATCGAGGAGGCCGAGGCCCTGTGCCAGAGGGTCGGCATCATAGACCATGGGAAGATCATCGCCCTGGGCACCCCACAGCAGCTAATGGAGAAGGTCGGGGTGGCCACGGTCGAATACAGGGAAGAGGGGAGGACCGAATACCGCCACTTCCCGGACAGGGATTCCGCCAAGGCGTTCGTGTCCGGTCTGGAGAGCGAGGACAACGTGCTGATAAGGGCCACCAACCTGGAGGACGTGTTCGTGGCGCTCACAGGCAAATCCGTGGGGGGAAGGCGATGGCGAACGTCCTGAAGCAGACCTGCTACGTCGCCTGGGGCGACATGATGTTCATGAAGCACAACTTCTGGAACATCCTCGTCATGAGCGTTATGAGCCCGCTCCTGTACCTCATAGCCTTCGGCTACGGGCTCCGCAACGGGGACACCGATATCGGGGTGTCCTACGTGGCGTTCGTGATCCCCGGCATCATGGCGCTCAGCTCCCTGAACTCCTCCTTCTCGTCCACGGCCACCAGGCTGAACGTCCAGAGGCTCTACTACCGCAGCTTCGACGAGATGATGATGTGCCCCCTGTCCCTCAGCGCCATAGTCCTTGGCAAATGCGTGCTCGGAGTGGTGAGAGGGATGATTGCATGCATGCTGATGTACGCCCTCGGGCTGTTCCTGGCGCCGGAGCTGAGCCTCAACGCCCTGTGCATCCTATGCACCGTCATATCATGCGTGGCGTTCTCCATGCTCGGGCTCGCCGCCGCGCTGCTGGCCAAATCCCATCAGAGCATGGCCACGTTCAACAGCCTGGTCATCCTGCCGATGACCTTCCTGTGCGGGACGTTCTTCTCAGTGTCCTCGCTAGATCCGGTGTTCCAGGGGATCCTGTACTGCCTTCCGCTGACCCATGCCAGCGAGTGCATTAGATCCGCCGCTCTGCCGGATGCCCTGGAGTTCCAGTGGGTGTCCCTGGTGGTCGTGATAGGATTCCTGGTGGCGTTCTTCCTGATCAACAGGTACCTGCTGAAGACCCGGAAGGTCCGAGGATGCGCTCGCGGATTATGAGGTCTATCCGAATCAGGCCATCTGCCCGTTCGCCTATGTCCTTTCACGGTTTTCACAAGGTTGTTTTCATGGTTTTCACAACGTGGTTTTCATCGTTTTCACAACGTGGTTTTCATCGTTTTCACAACGTGGTTTTCATCGGGAACCGAGACTGCAACCACCTTCGCAGACGCCCGCGCGACTAGCATCCCTTTTATAGGGACAGCACTTCAGCCCGAACCATGAGGATAGCCGCGGTCCTGGTGGACAGATGCCAGAACAGGAAGTGCAACCACGAGTGCGAGAGGTTCTGCCCTCTCAACCGCACCGGAGTGGAATGCGTCACATTCGGGGAGAAGGGCAAGCCCGTGATCTCCGAGACCCTATGCCAGGGCTGCGGGATATGCGTCAACAAATGCCAGTTCGATGCCCTCAAGATCATCGGCCTGGCCGACGAGCTGAAAGAGGAGATGATCCACCAGTACGGCGAGAACACATTCCGCCTGTACAGGCTCCCGGTGCCCAAGAAGGGCCTCGTCACCGGTATCCTCGGACCCAACGGTATCGGTAAGACCACGGCCATCAAGATGCTGTCCGGCGCGGAGATCCCCAACCTGGGGAACTACGAGAACCCCCCTTCCAAGGAGGAGGTCCTCAAGCACTTCGCCGGGACCGAGCTCCACGATTTCCTCGCCGACGTCTACGCCGGCAACGTCAAGACCGCCATCAAGCCCCAGTACGTGGACAAGCTCCCCCTTGCCGTCAGCGGCGTCGTCAGGGACCTGCTGTCCAAGGTGCAGGAGAGGATGACCATGGAGAAGGCCGCCGAGACCTTCGATCTCACCGATGTCCTTGACAGGGAGCTGTCCAAGCTCTCCGGCGGAGAGCTGCAGAGGCTGGCCATGGCCGCCACCATGATGAAGGACGCCGATGTGTACTTCTTCGACGAGCCCACTTCGTATCTCGATATCTACCAGAGGGTCAAGATGGCCCGCCTGATCAAGGAGCTCAGCAAGGACAAGCAGGTCATGGTCATCGAGCACGACCTGGCCATCCTGGATTTCCTGGCTGACAACGTCAGCGTCGTGTACGGTTCCGAGGGGGCCTACGGAGTCTTCACCCTCGCAAGGCAGGTCAGGACCGCCATCAACGTCTACCTGGACGGGTACCTCCCGGAGGAGAACATCAGGTTCAGGGACAGGCCCATCGAGTTCGAGGCCTCCCCTCCCAGGGGCGACTGGCAGACCGCCGATCTCATCTCCTTCAAGGACCTGAGGAAGGACTTCGGCGAGTTCCAACTGGACATCAGCGGCGGATCCGTGAAGATCGGCGAGTCCGTCGGGATAGTCGGTCCGAACGCCACCGGTAAGACCACCTTCGTGAAGATGCTGGCCGGTGCGATAGAAGCGGATTCCGGCGAGCTGGACAGCCAGGTCAAGGTATCATACAAACCGCAGTACATCTCCGGCGACTTCGAGGGCACAGTGCAGGACCTCCTGTACGAGAAGTACTTCGAGACGGTCAACAGCGGATTCTTCAACGGCGAGGTCATCGAGCCTCTGGGCATCAAGTACCTGATGGACAAGCAGGTGTCGAACCTCTCCGGAGGAGAGCTCCAGAGGGTCGCCATCACCATGTGCCTCGCTGCCGAAGCCGACATCTACCTGTTCGACGAGCCCTCCGCCTATCTGGATTCCAACCAGAGGATGAACGCCGCCAAGACCATCAGGAGGATGATGGAGAAGACCGGGAGATCCGGAATGATCGTCGACCACGACATCTACTTCCTCGACATGGTGTCGGATTCCATGATGGTCTTCGGAGGGGAGCCCGGTAGCCACGGTATCGGTGACGGGCCCTTCGACATGCGCGAGGGCATGAACAGGTTCCTGGGCGCGGTGGACATCACCTTCAGGAGGGATGCGGACACCCATAGGCCCAGGATCAACAAGCCCGATTCGAGGCTGGACAGGGAGCAGAAGTCCAAAGGGGAGTATTACTACTCCCGATCGCGCCCGCATAAGGGATTATATATTCCGTAGGGATGCCTAAATCATGGGAAGGGCGGACACTCACCTCCATACCGAATACTCCGGTTACTCCAACCTCGGGGTCATGAAATTCCCCGAGTCCGTCATCTCGCCAGCGCAGCAGGTGGAGAAGGGCAGGGAGAACGGCATGGACGTCATCGCCATCACCGACCACGACGAGACCCGCGGAGGGTTCGAGGCCCAGGAATACGCCAGGAATATCGACGACATCGATGTGATCGTCGGCGAGGAGATAACCACCGCCGACGGCGAGCTGATAGGATTGTTCCTCACCGAGAGGATCAAACCGGGCCTGCCCGTGGAGGAGACCGCCGACATCATCAAGGAGCAGGGCGGCCTGACCATCGCCCCGCACCCGTTCAGCTTCCACGTCTTCGCCCTGAGGGAGAAGATCTTCGACATCCCCCTGGATGGTTTCGAGACCATCAACGGGGGGCACCCGGACAAGTACTCCAACAGGTTCGCCAGGGAGGTCATGGACCGCTACCCGGGGATCTGGGCCGAGACCGCCAGCAGCGATGCCCATTCCCTTTACACGTCCGGAACATGCTGGACCGAGTTCGAGGGGAACACGGCGGAGGACTTCAGGAAGGCCATCCTCTCAAAGAAGACCAAGGCCTGCGGCAAGCCAGCCACGGTGTTCTCCCAGGTCCAGTGGAGCATGGACGTCGCCCTCGGAGGGCAGAAGCTCCTGTACAAATCCCTCAGGGGCAAGCTGGAGTACAAGCCCGACGACCACCTGGTGGAGAAGATCGAGAGCATCAACAGGCTGAAGAAGGGGACCGGCATGGTCGCCGCCACGGCCTACGCCGTGCCGCCGATACCGTTCCTGGCAACCACCCTGAGCATGTATTACCTGCACAGGGGCGCCAAGCGCCTCATACCCGAGATACCCCAGCGCCTGGAATCCATCGACGGGATACTAAGGTCCAAGGGGATAATCCGATGATATACAAGGTGGCCGTGGGCATCCCCCCGGAATACGCCGACAGGATGATGGACGCTGTGGAGGCGGCCATCGAGCCTCTTTTCCCTGGATACCGCCGCGCATTCTCCTACTGGCCGTCCAAGGGCACCTGGATACCCGAGGAGGGATCCCATCCGTTCCTCGGGAAAGTGGGC
>CAMMYR010000024.1 GCA_946528255.1 uncultured Methanomicrobiales archaeon
ATCATGTCCTCGTCAAATGGCATACCGGAGGCCCCTTCATGGATAAATTCGATCGCATCCCTGTATCCTGCGATCTCCTGCTCGCTGAGGCTATCCGGACCGATTGCATGCAGGGACATCAGGCGCAGCCTGGGAGGTGCGGCGAATATTCCCTCGATGGCGTTGCTACCCCATATCGATCTTATCTTCGATTCCGTGCGCAGTTCATCCGTCAATCCTTCATCCCAATCGGCCAGATTCTCGAACCGTGCCATCTTACCGCGGATCTCCGAGATTCTGGTTGCTATCCCATCCGCTTTTCCTACTTTCTTCA
Source organism: uncultured Methanomicrobiales archaeon (assembly GCA_946528255.1). Next base: position 314 of record CAMMYR010000024.1, read on the forward strand.
GGAACGAGTAATCGAAATCTCTCATGGAGACATATATGTAGATTTGGAAGATAAAAGTAACTACATAATTGAATCGTTTGAAGATTCTTCCCATGAGGCCCTTCGCCTTCGAAATGGGCTTGAACAGCGGTTCCACCACCCTGCGGCCGTGGCCGATGACGTAGACCTCCTGCAAAGGCCTATCCACATCCGGGAAGAATCCGGACAGGCTGCCCCAATCCTTCTGGCAGGCCGACATGATGACCGTGGACGGGAATCCGCGGATGCCCATGGGGAACCCGGTGGCGACCATCCTCTCCGAGGCGATCATGGAGCGCTCCGGGGTGTTGGCGAAGATGAACAGCACCTGCTGCCCGTCCCAAAGGACCGGGTTGGGCTTCCCGCTGTCCGGGTTCTCCATGAACTCCTTCCACAGGGTGAAGACGGGGTTGGAGCTGCCCTTCTCCTTGAGGACGGCGTAAGCGGCATCCATGAACTTGTTCAGCTTCGGCCACTGGAGGACGACGAACTGGCATCTGCCCTTGTTGTGGTCCATGGCCTGGAACAGGATATCCAATTCTTTCTCCGACACCAGGCTGCCATCCAGGAGCTGGCTGGCCCTTATCTCGTCGACGGGGTTCCTGTCCTCGGGAGCCTTGTGGTTCAGCTTTATGGCGTTCTTGGGGCAGGACGATACGCAGTGCCCGCACCCGATGCACTTCCTCCCGGTCTCAACGGCCTTCCTGTCGACTATGGAGATGTTGTCCATGAGGCACATCTTGGCGCATTTGCCGCACCCGATGCACTTCCCGGTATCGATGGTCAGATGGGACATGGTCGCATCCTGTGCTCGGACATGAGGGCCTTGACGGCCTCGGCGTACAGGACAGGGTCGATGGTGTGGCCGACACCGGGGATTTCCATGTACCTGCTGCCCCTGATGGCATCCCTGACCGCATGGGCCTTCTTGGGCTCCACCATGATGTCCTCCGCGCCGTGGACAACCAATGTGGGGACGGTTATCTCGTCTATCCTGTCGCCCAGGTCGAAGTTGTCCATGGCGACGATCTGGCGGTATACCCCTGTGGGATCCTCCAGGTGCTTGGGCACCGGGGGCTCCAGGCCCTTCTCGCCCAGCTCGGAGAAGAAGGTCTCCGGGAAGCAGAAGGCGGTGATGGCGATGTGCAGGGCCAGCGGATCGTCCCCGTTGTCCGATGCCATCTTGGCCAGCGTCCTCATGAAGTAGGCCGACCTGTAGGGGCGGTACTGGAAGGACGAAACCAGCGTGAGGGTCTGGATCCTCTGCTGGTGCCTCACGCCCAGGGACATGCAGATCTCGGACCCCATGGACCAGCCCACCATGTGGGCCTTGAAGATGTGCAGATGGTCCATCAGGCGGACTATGTCGTCGGCCAGCTGGTCGACGGTGATGGTCTCTCCTTTGTACTCAGTCTGCCCGACGCCCCTGTTGTCCAGGGTGATTACCCTGTATCCCTTGAGGAGCGGCACCATGCCCTTCCAGAAGCGGTGGTTGGCCCCGATGCCCCCTATGAGGATGACTGGCTCGCCCTCCCCCTCGTCCTCGTAGTACAGTTTCACGTCCGGCAGTTCGGCGAACATACGACCACGATTCTGGTATCGGATAAATAACCTATCATGTCGAATCATAAGTAATAATAAGTAAAGCCCGATGGAGTCTGCATATGTTCGAGATTATCAGGCGCGACGGCATGGCGCGCATCGGGAAGTTCGAGGTCCACGGCAGGACCATCGAGACCCCCGCCCTGCTGCCGGTCGTCAATCCCAAGATCAACACCGTCCCCCCTCGCGAGCTCTACGAGAGGTTCGGCTTCGGGGCGCTCATCACGAATTCTTACATCATCCGCGGGACTCCGGACCTCAAGGCCAAGGCCATGGAGGTCGGCCTCCACGAGCTGCTGGACTACCCCGGCATCATCATGACCGACTCCGGTACGTTCCAATCCCATATGTACGGAGAGGTCGACCTCACCAACGAGGAGATCATAGACTTCCAGAAGGCCATAGGGACAGACATCGGGACGGTGCTGGACATCTTCACCGAGCCCTTCTGGACCAAGGAGCAGACCGCCGATTCCATCGTCACCACGCTGGAGAGGACACAGCAGGCCTGCGACATGAAGGGCGAGATGTTCCTGAACGGCGTGGTCCAGGGATCCATCTACCAGGATCTCAGGGAGGACTGCGCCTGGAAGATGGCCTCCATGGACATAGACGTGCATCCCATAGGCGGGGTCGTCCCGCTGATGGAGCAGTACCGCTATGCGGAGCTTGTGGATGTGGTGATGGCCAGCAAGCGTGGCCTCAACCCCAACCGCCCCGTGCACCTGTTCGGCGCCGGGCACCCCATGCTGCTGGCCCTCGCCACCCTCATGGGATGCGACCTGTTCGATTCCGCCAGCTACGCCAAGTTCGCCAGGGACGACAGGATGATGTTCATCGACGGCACGTTCAGGCTCCAGGACATGATGTCCCTGGACTGCAACTGCCCCGCATGCCGCGGGCAGACCATCGAGTCCCTCAGGAAGATGGACAAGAAGGAGAGGACCAAGCTCATCGCGGAGCACAACCTGTACCAGATCAAGCAGGAGATGGACCTGGTCAAGAGGTACCTGAGGGAGGGCCGCCTGTGGGAGCTGGCGGAGCTCAGGTGCAGGGCGCACCCCGCGCTGCTGGATGCGCTCAGGAGGCTGGGGGAGCACCAGGCCCAGATGGAGCTGTTCGATCCCATCAGCAGGGACGGCGCCATATTCTACACCGGTCCCGAATCCAGGAACCGCCCGGTATACCTGAGGTACCTGGAGAGGATCGGAGAGAGGTATGTTCCCGCGACCGACAAGGCGGTCATATTCGAGGAGTGCCCCGGGAAGCCGTACAGCAGGCCCTATGCGGAGCAGTTCGCCAAGGCCCTGAAGGCCGGGTACTCCCCCATAGTCGCATCCCCGTTCGGACCGGTCCCGGCGGAGCTGGACGAGATGTACCCCCTGGCCCAGTCCCTGTTCCCGGACATACCGGATTCGGAGACAGAGGAGGCCATGGAGATGCTGACCTTCAGGTTCGTTTCAAAGATGGGATTCAAGGAGGTAATCGGGCCCGAGGACATCCCCGAATCGGAGGACGACAGCGGCCTGGACCTCGACATGCTGAGGGCCAAGGCCGTGGCCAGGTACCAGTTCGGCATCCCCGCCGCCGACGCCTTATTCAGGGGCGACGTCCAGCTGGTCAAGAGCAAGAAGACCGGCAAGATCAGGAACGTCATATCCGACGGGGAGCATGTGCTCTCCATGCGCGCCGGCGACGGCATCTACACGCTCAGGATGGAGGGCGCCAAGAGGATCGTCTCATCGGTCCCGGCCCCGCATATGAGGGTGGTCGTGATGGACGATGCGGTGCCCTTCGTGGCCGAGGGCAGGAACGCCTTCTGCCAGTTCGTCACCGCCTGCGATCCGGAGCTGCGCCCCATGGAGGAGGCCATCGTCACCGACAAGGACGACAATCCCATAGCCACCGGCAGGATGTTCCTGGCCCCCAGCGAAATCCCGATGATGAAGAAGGGCATGGCCGTCAAGGTCAGGTCGGGCTCCTCGGACGAGCGAACCCCCTGACTGGTCACGTGCGTGACGGATCGGCCTTCCGAGCCGATTCCGCCGGAACCGGAGGACGATGGGCACACAATCAAGTGAATGGACGCCATCATCCTCGTGGGGGTCGCCAGTTGCCTCGTGATGCTGTTCCTCAGGCGTTGAAATTCGAGTTAAAATAGCCGGCCCCGGGATGGGGGCCGGCAATGATCTTATCCCGCTATCGTGCGTCCACGACGGGTATCTCGTTCTTGTTCTCGTCGGCGAAGACTTTCGCTATGGCGTTCTTCATGATGGTGTCGGGGATGTCCTCTATGACATCCTTCTTCCAGTCGAGGGTGGGACGGCCGAATACCACCTTGCCGCCGGCGCCGTGGTCGCAGCTGTCCTCGACCTCCAGCATCTTGATCTCCAGACCCTCGATTATGTCCGGGATGGTCCTGCCGTTGATCAGAACGGTGTTGGGGCCCTCGTCGATGATGGTCTCCGTGAATTTGCTGGGGATGTCCCCCATCTGCATGTCGAACATGAGGTCCTTGATGTATGCTACCATCTGCGCCGTGGTCCTGCGGCGGATGGTGGGATCATCGAGGTCCCTGTCGGTATGCCTGTATTCGATGTGGATCATGACCATGAACCCCGAATCGGCTGGAAGATATATAAGGGAAAGAGTAGGAAATTAAATAGATTAAGTTATTAGCTTAATTTTTATCGGGGATGTGTTTTTAAGGTATAACGACATATGGATTACCATGAAATTGGTGCCGGTAATCCTGATGGGCTTAGCCGCTGTGATAGCAGTGACTGCGGTCGTAACCCTCTACCCCCACGGCGAGGAGAAGAAGGATCCGATCGAGGATTGGTCCTACGTGGAGAACGCGGGGACGCGCTATACCATCGAGTTTCACCCCGACGGCGGCAGGATGACTGGCGAGCACCAGGATTACTATTACGAGGGCGCGTACGTCGCCATCCCCGAATGCACCAAGTCGGGGAAGTTCTTCCAAGGATGGTACAAGGATCCGGAGTTCACCGTCCCGATAGGCGCGGTCACGCCCCTCGAGACCGGGAATCTGAACCTCTACGCTTCATGGGCCGATTACACCTCCGTCGGCAAGAGGTTCATCGCCGATCTCACCGGATACTATTACAACGGCAGTATCAAGCACACCGTGAACGGAACGACGACATACGACTTGATGACCTACCGCGACGATTCGGTCCACCGCGGCTCCTATTACATAATGTACAAGGAGAAGGCCCATTACCACTCGGAGACGGGATTCGACGAGGATATCGAGACTGCGGGGGGATTCTGGGAAGCGAACATGCACGGTAAGACCAAGATGAAGTACATCGGCAACGAGGAAGTCAACGGTAAGACCTGCCAGGTCTGGACCGACGGCACCGAGACCCGGTGGATATACCGCATGCGCGAGATGGTCAGGATCATCCAGGAGACCAGCACATCGTATTACGAGCGCAACCTGTCATCCATAGAGGAATTCGAGCCGGACACCAGGGTGGAGCTGCAGATAGATGTCGAGTACCCCCTGACGGTCACCTACCCCACGAACCTCCACATCGGCGATTCCGCGGTCCTGCGCGTAGAGGGCAAGGAATTCACATCATGGCTGGTCAACGATATACCCTCCTTGGGCAGCACGCTGCAGCTGAGGAGCGTGGACCCCTTCACGGAGATCGAGGCCCGTGCGGGCGAATATACCGTCCTCAATTCCGGCGATATCGATCCCGAGGACTTCGATCTGACCGATCACGTGATGATCCGCGGCTTCCACGAGCATACGGAAACCGAGATGCGCGGCTCCTTCACCCTGGACAAGGGCTATTGGCACATCAGGGATGCCGATGAGAATCCCTGCAGGTACGTGGAGGTCTACGTGGACGATTACAAGACGTTCAACCACTCGTTCACCTACAACCATCACCATTACAACATAAAGTTCGACATGAAGAAGAGCGAGGTATTCCGCAATGCGTACAGGGATCCCTGGAGCAGCATCCGCAACGTGTACAACGACGAGATGCTGGAGCGCATGTACATCCCCGGGGATCCGTACATCCAGCAGATCCATTCGGAGCTCAAGCGCCTCGGATCCGGCATGGACGACCGCAAGTTCGCGGAGTTCGCCCTGGCCTTCGTCCAGGCCATCCCGTACGTCTCGGACGGCGATACCGAGTCCCATACAGATTACATGAAGTATCCGTCGGAGACCCTCTGGGATTACGGGGGCGACTGCGAGGATGCTTCGATCCTCTACGCCACCCTCATGGCCATCCACGGCAAGAAGACGTGCGTCATGATCTATAACAACCACGCCATGGCCGGAGTGGCCCTAGGGGAGATACAGAAGGGCGATGAAACGTTCCTCTACAACCAAGTGAGGTACCATTTCGCCGAGACCACCAACTCCAGCTGGAATCTGGGGCAGTGCCCCAAGGGCTACGGGGAATCCGCCATGCGCATGGTGGTCTGCTATCCCGTCGATGATTCCTGATCGCGATCCTGCGGTAGCACAGGAAGAAGAACATCAGGATATAGGCCATCAGGATGGCGATGGAATCCAGGGGGATGCCCGAATCCAGGAGTATCCCCCTGGAGAGCTCGCTCACGTGGGTCAGGGGCAGGGCGTAGACTATCCACGATGCCACCTCGGGCAGATCGGATACCTTGAACAGGGTGCCGCAGAGGAAGGTCATGGGCACGATGAAGATGCTCGTTATCAGCGACAGGTTCTGCGTTTTACGAGTCATCAGGGCGGCCAGGAGCCCGAACATGGAGAACATCAGCCCTCCCGCGATTATGACGAGGAACACCAGCGGATTGGGCGTTATCCCCGGGGATATGATGCACCCTACAACAAGCAGCACGGTGCAGCTTATCAGCGCCCTGACGACCCCGGAGAGGGTCTTGCCCAGGATCACGGATGATATCCTAACGGGGCACAGCAGCAGCTCGTCGAAGCTCATGTAGAACAGCCTCTGCACCAGCACCCTCATGGAAACGGAGCTGAAAGTGCATGATACGGTGGTGAGGGCGATTATACCGGGCAGGATGAACCTGACGTACTCCTCGCTCCCGCCTTCAATGCTGCCGCCGATACCGTAGCCGAAGGCCAGGAGGTACAGCAGGGGGCCTATGAGCCCCGTGAGGAGCACTTCGATGATGTTCTCCTTGATGTACACCAGGTCGCCCCAGGCGACGGCATAGACCTCCTTCGCGTAGCCCACGGGGTTCAGGACAATCCCCCCTTTCCGCCGGTGAGCTCCAGGAACACGTCCTCGAGGGATGTCCTCCTGATGTTGAAGTAGCGGTCGCCCAGGCCGTCCGCGTAGGCGCGGGCCTCCTCCCTGGACGGGAAGTAGGATGTGATGGTATTCCCGTTCTCGGTCTCGGTATCCACGGCCACCCTGCCGATCATGTCCCTGAGCTCGTCGACGGTGCCCATGGCGACAATCTTCCCGGATTCTATGATCCCGACGCGGTCGCAGAGCGCCTCCGCCTCCTCGATGTAGTGGGTGGTGAGGAAGATGGTGGTCCCGCTGCGGTTCAGCATCCTGACCAGGTCCCACAGCATGTGCCTGGACCTGGTGTCCAGGCCGGCGGTGGGCTCGTCCAGGAAGAGGACCTGGGGTTTGTGTATGATGGATGCTATGATCGATGATTTGCGCTTC
>CAMMYR010000025.1 GCA_946528255.1 uncultured Methanomicrobiales archaeon
ATCATATTGATAGGGGTCGGGACCGTCTGCACCCTGGGCTTCACCGGCGGCCCGCTGGCTCTGGACCTCCCGATGAGCGACGGCATGGGCTATGTCGGTTTCCTGGATAACACGGCGACACGCATAGTGGCCCCGCTTGCGGCCATAGCCATGTGCATCTTCATCGGATACGTGGTGAAGACTGCGTACCTGGAGGAGGAGATCTCCATGTCCAGTAAGTTCAGGACCAGGTACGTATTCAGGATAATGTTGAGGTATGTGGCGCCCGTCCTCCTGTCCGTCATCCTGATAACCGGGCTGCTCTCGATGTTCTCACGATCTCCGGGGAGCAGTATTTATACGGTGCACGGGGATTGGCAAGCATGCCGAAGATCATGGTGGGAAGCGATGTCTACGAAGTGCCGGCCGGCACCATAGAGGCCGCCGTGCGCTCCGTGGGCCTGCACCCAGATTCCTACCTGTACCTCAGATCCGGGACCCCGGTCCCGATGGATACCGAGATAGGAGGCGGGGACGAGATAAAAGCCGTGAGGGTGGCTTCCGGCGGACGATCGGCCTTTGCGGGCTATCTCCATTAGAGAATCGAAGTCGAATCCCGATTCGACGGCGTGGCCCACCATCTCATCGAGATTAGCTAGGAACGCGGATCTGGGGTCCTCCCCCTCCAGCTTGCCCTCGGCATAGGACAGGGAATCCTCCTCGGGGAACCTGAGGAATTCGTATGGCAGTATGCCCAGGCATTTCATCCCGGTCATGGACTCCATCCTCTCTATCCCGGATTTCAGGATGCTCCTGTCCCCGCGGAACCTGTTTATCACGAACCCTTTCAGCAGCGGCCTCACGTCCTCGGGGACCAGCTTCCAGGTGCCGTAGATGGCCGCGAAGACCCCGCCCCTGTCGATATCCGCTACCAGTATGGCCGGCACTCCCGCGGCCCTCATGAGCCCGGTATTGGCCACATCCCTGTCCAGGAGGTTCAGCTCCGCCGGGGATCCGGAACCCTCGCAAACGACTATTCCGTGGGCCTTTTCGAGCCTTCCCAATGCTGACACCACATGGTCCATGACCTCCTCCCTCAGCATCGGCTTGTCCTTGGTGACGTCCCTGCAGGGCTTCCCGCCCAATACAAGTTGTATCACGCCGTTGCCGGATGGCTTCAGCAGCACCGGGTTCATGTCCGGTGTCGCCTCCACCCCGGCGGCCCATGATTGGAACGCCTGCCCTATGCCGATCTCCCCGCCGTCGGATGTGGCGTAGGAGTTCAGGGAAAGGTTGGAGCCCTTGAACGGAACCGGGTCCAATCCGAGCTGTGCCAGGCGCCTGCAGACCATGGCGCAGACCGTGGTCTTGCCGGCTCCGGACGATGTCCCTAAGAACAGGACCTTCATTGCCTCCCCTCCAGTATCGCGAGGAGGCGTTCCACGTCCATGTTGTCCTCGAACACCTGGGCGAGCTTGGTGAGGTTCTCATTTATGATCGAATCGTAATCCTCCACCTCCCTCCTGTCCACGGGCTCCCCGTCGTGCTTCACGAACGACAGGAAGTACCTCCTGAAGGAGGGCTTGTCGAACACGCCGTGCATGTAGGTGCCGAAGGTCAGCTCGGATTCCCTGACGGAACCCTCGTCCTCCGGCCCTGAGACGTACCTGTTCTCGATGACGAACATGGGCTTCTCCTTCACATCGGTGATTCCCATGTGCAGTTCGTATCCTGTTACCTCCCCCTTATCCCCGACCAGCATGTGCCCCTCGTCCTGGAGGATCACCTTCTTGTACTCCCCGAAGGAGGTCTCGTTGTCGAAGAATCCCAGGGCCTCGATATCCCTGGCGACGCCCCCTTCGATGCCATTGTCGTGGAGCACCCTGCCCATCATCTGGTAGCCTCCGCAGATGCCGACTATGGGTATCTTCTTCCACAGCTCCTTGAGCTTCGCTTCGATGCCGGTCTCCCTCATCCACAGGAAATCCGCAACGGTGTTCTTGGTGCCGGGCAGCAATACGGCGTCCACGCCGTCCAGATCCTCGGGGGATTGGGCGAACACGATGGAAACGTCCTCGAGGAAAAGCGGGTCCAGATCGGTGAAGTTGGCTATCCTGGGGAATCTCACCACACCAATGATGGATTTCCCCTCGCCCTTCATGCGGACGCCCCTGAGGGATACGGAATCCTCGTTAGGCAGGACCACGTCCGCATGTGGCACTATCCCTATCACGGGGATGCCCAGCATCTCCTCCAGCTTATCCGCGCCGGGGCGCATGTTCTCGGGGTTGCCCCTGACGTTGTTCAGTATGATCCCTTTGATGCGCTTCCTGTCCTCCGGCGGTATGAGCTCAACGGTTCCTAGAGCGTAGGCGTATGCGCCGCCCCATTCGACGTTGACAACCAGGATGACATCCGCATCGGCGATCTCCGCCGCGCGCATGTTCGCGATATCCACATCGTAGATGTTGATCTCGGCTGGGGAGCCGGCGCCCTCCATTATGACGTAATCGTAGCGGTCCTTCAGGAAGTCTATGTGCTCCCTGACGATCTCCCTGCCGGGGCCGGGCACGAATTCCGAGTAGTACCCCTCGACATCGTAGTCCGCGTAGGGCTTCCCGCAGACGATGACCTGCGATACGGTGTCCTTCTTGGGCTTCAGCAGGATGGGGTTCATGTGGTGGTCCGGGTTCTTCAGCCCGGCGGCGGTGGCCTGGAGGGTCTGGATCATCGCGATTTCCGAACCGTTCCTGGTGACCTTGGAATTCAGGCTCATGTTCTGGGATTTGAACGGGGCGACCAGCAGCCCCCTGTTGTGGAGGATCCTGCATATGGCGGCAACGGTGACCGATTTGCCCGCATCGGATGTGGCCCCGACGACCATCAATGCCCTGCCGCGCTTGTGGAACTTCGATTTGGCCTCCTCGAAGATCTGCATGAAACGGGGATCCCTGGCTTCGGTTATCCCCAGCTCCTTGGCCCTGTCCATGGTGTATTTGGCGACCTCGGTCCTGTGTATGAAGAGGCAGTCGGAGCATGCCCATACCTTGTTCCCCCTCTTGCCCGTGAGCTCGCTGCCGAAAGTGGGGCCGTTGCAGGGGTAGAAGGGGCAGTAGCAGAATGTGCAGTCCTGGCCGGTGAAATGGCACGGGTAGTAGTCGCATGCCATGTTGCCGCCTATCCAGCCGGCCTCCAGCTCCTCGTTCACCTTCTTCTTGATGCAGTCCATCGTTACCATGGATGGATGGGTGTTCCGATAGATAATACAGGCGGAATCCACTTTCGGGCACCCCCCTGATTCCTTTATATCGGGGGCGGTCGTCGTATCGGTTATGGGAAGCACTTTCAGGTTCATCCACTGCGCGGACCTCCATCTCGGGTCCGCCGTGCACTGCCCCGGGCAGGAGGAGGCGATCTGGATATCGCTGAGGAAGCTTATCGACCAGGCCATGGCCAACAGGGCCGATGCAATGTTCATAGCCGGCGACCTGTACGATTCGTCAACCCAGTCTCCAGCTACGAGGCACAGGCTGGTCACGGAGCTGTCCAGATTCAAAGGCAGGGTGTTCATAGCCAGGGGGAACCACGACAGCGGCGCCACCTGGGATTCGTCCATACCATATCCGGAGAACGTCCACGAGTTCCCCCCGGAGCCGGAATCGGTGATCGTGGACACCCCCGGGGGCCAGTTCGAGGCCGTCGGGATAAGCTTCGGATCGAGGCTGGAATCCCGCAGCCTGCCCAACATGCTCAAAGGCCGCGGGGACATGTTCACCGTGGCCTGCGTCCACGGGGACAGCTCCGGCGACGGCGCGTATTCACCGTTCGACCCAAGATCCCTTTCCGGGAAGGGCGTGGACTATTGGGCCCTGGGCCACATACATGCCAGGCAGGTCATTTCGGAGTCGCCGTACATGGTCTACCCCGGGAACATCCAGGGCAGGGATATGGGGGAGACCGGCGAGAAGGGCGCGTATCTCGTCACAGTGACGGAAGGCAGGGTCTCCGAATGCCGCTTCATCCCCACCCAGTCGTTCTGCTTCAGGGAGCTGACGGCTGACATAACATCCTCGGATCTGCGGACGGCGGTATCAGTGCTGAGGGGGCAATGCCGCAGGGGCGATTGCCTGAGGATCACGTTCAGGGGCTCCGGGGTCATGGATGCCATGCTCAGGAAGGAGCCAGAAGCAGTCAGGAAGTCCATAGAATCGGATCTCGGATGCACCGTTTCGGAGATCAGGGTTATGACGCGCCCCGATTCCCCTCCGGGTCCGATCACCGAGGCAGTGGAGGCCAGGGGAAGGGCGCTGGCAGATGCCCCCCGCGAAGAGGTGATGGGCATCCTGATGTCCAAGACACTGATGAAGAACTACAGGACCTACTTCGAATCCATGAGCGATGAGGAGTTCCGCGACCTGGTGGATAGATCAACCCGTCTTGCTGCATCCGCGATGGAGGGGAGCAGATGAGGATCCGCAGCATCAGGATCTCTTCCTTCGGTGGCATCCGCGACAGGCAGCTGGATGCGGATGAGGGGATGACCGTGGTCCACGGCCCCAACGAGAGCGGCAAGACCACCTTCATGGAGGCCATCAGGAACTCCCTCAGACCCACAGGTGCCAGGAAGACCTATCCGGCTAAGGATTCGACCGATTCATACGAGGTCGGCTACGAGGAATCCGGAACCGAATCCGCGGCCGGTGTGAAAGGCAAAACCAACACGGGGAAGATCCCCCGGTGCATGTCCGGAATCTCCCCCGATCTCTACCGCAAGGTGTTCGCCATGGGCGCCGGCGATCTGGATGATGACGAGATGATGAGGTCGGGCGAGATATCTTCGAAGCTCCTGAGCATCCCGGGAGGGGAAGCGATACCCCTGGCCGAGGAGGAGCTGGAAGGGATATTCTCCAAGCAGGTCGGCGAGCGCGCCAATTCCCAATCCGTCCTCGTCCGGCTGACCAACGAATCCAACGGCCTCGAGGAGAAGCTGAAGGAAGCCAGGGAGATGGAATCGAGGTACGGCGAACTGGTATCGGAGAAGGCGGATCTAGAGGCGGAGATGAAAGAGTCCAGGGCATCCAGCGGGGCTTTGGAAGAGGCGCGCAGGATATGGAATCTGTATCAGGCCAATGCCGGGAACTACGGGAGGCTCTCCGAACTCCGCAGTCAGCGGGACGCGATAGGAATGTTCACCGAGGTCACCGCAGAGGACGAGAAAACCAGGGCAAGTATGATACAGGATGCGACGGTAGCCAGGACCAGATGCAATTCTCAATCTTCGATGGGCTACCCGGAAGGGGCCGATCCCAGAAAGGTCGAGGCGGAGATACGCGAGATAAGGTCCATCGTGGACGGCTACGATTCGTACATAGCCGCGAAGAGCGCCCCGCCTGCCAAACCCGCCAAAGGCATCAGCACCCTGCTTATCGCCGGAGCCTTCATGGCGGTGCTGGGCGCCGCAGGGTGCATATTCACGATCTATTCCGCGGCATTGATAGTCGTGGGCGCGGCAGTCGCAGTATTCGGGCTGCGCAAACCCGCAGCCGCACCGCAGCCGGTAAGCCACACTGGTGTGACAGCCTACGAGTCCAAGGTGCGCGATACGATGATCAGGATAGGCTGCCGCCCCGCGGGCACCGAGGGGGATGTCAGGACGCTCCGCCTGATAGATGCGGCGTACGGGACGCATGCCGCGGTCCAGAGGGACATGGAGACCTCCCGCGCCCAGCTGGAGGCCGCAGAAGCCAGGCTCGAGGGCTTCTACGCCAGATTCGGCGGCGAGGAGGGATACAACGCCAATCTGAGGAAGACCCGCGACGCTGCAAGGATAGACGGGCAGATCAGGACTCTTTCCGAATCGCTCCGCAACAGCGGTCTGGATCCAGGTAATCCAGTGTGCCCCGTATCCGAGCCTCCTGCGGAGGATCCGGCAAAGAACGAGATACCGATGCGCATCGGGCAGCTGGATGCCGAGATACAGGCGATCCTCCGTTCCGGGGATTCGGAAAAGTTGACCGCCAGGCTGGCGGAGAACGAGGATGCCCGCAAGGCGGCCGTGCTACGCGGAGCCGAGGCTCTCCTGGCCTCCAGGATACTGGACGATGCATGCTCCGAGGTATTCGAAAAGAACCATCCCCGTGTATTCTCCGATGCGGACACGTTCCTCGCGGAGATGACCGGCGGCAGGTACAGGGTCGTATCCGACCCCAGGGAGAAGGACCCGCTCCGCGTTATCGGAGACGGCGCATCCAAAACCCTGCAGCAGTGCAGCTCCGGACTGAGGGCCCAGGTCCTCCTGTCCCTCAAGCTGGCTGTCGCGATGGAGCTCGGCAAGGGCGACATCCCCATGATCCTGGACGATGTCCTGCTCACCTTCGACACCGAGAGGAAGGCCGGCGCCGTCAGGGCGCTGAAGAAAGCATCCGAGGGGATGCAGATACTGATGTTCACCTGCGACGACCAGACCGCTATGTTCTGCAGGGATGCTGGAGTGGAAGTGCGCAAGCTACGAATAGCCGAATGCGGATGCGCATGCATGCCTTCCACTGTAAAGGTGTGCATGCGCGTCTGCGACAAGACCTGCAGGATAACCGCCGACTGTTCCGACGGTGGTCTGGCGATCCATATGGAATCCGATTGCACCAAGCTTCAGCAGTTCGGTGAGGCCCTGTCCGAAGGGGTTTCCATGGATGATATCCTGGACGTGTACTCAAGCAGGATCATGTCCCCTGAGGTCAGGAAGAACGTATGCTTCGAGTGCCTGGCCGTCCCAGCGGTCTTCAATGCCTGCTGGCTGGAGACCGGGATGATATCCAAGGGACTGTCCAAGAGATCCGGGTCCAACTCCATAGAGTTCGACGAGCTCCGACATCGGATATCCCGAATCCATACCAATATCAATCCTCGTTGTCGTTTTATCCAGATTTGTCCATTGACATTGTCTCAAATCGAACATTAAAATACCTTGTCGAACATACATTCCAAACATGTCGAACAGCACGCAGAAGGAGAGCCTCGCCGAGAAGACGAGGGTCTACATAGACTCGCACCCGAGCATCAAGGATTGCGTTTCGAAGGGCCTCATCAACTACTCGTCGCTCTCCAGGCTGATCATGAAGGACATGGGCCTGACCAACGAGGAGGCCGTCATGATCGCGTGCAGGCGCTACGCATCCAAGCTCGGGACCACTTCCGAGCACGAGATGAACATTCTCAGGATCCTGAAGGACAGCAGGCTGGAGATGAGGACCAAGACCTGCATCGTCACCGCCAAGAACGACTGGTCCGTGCTCCACAAGATGGACAACCTCTTCAAGGACCTGTGGAACGAGAACTCCATCATGCAGTGCGTCCAGTCAGCTTCCGCCGTCACCATCATCGCAGACAGGATGCTGAAGGACAGGATCATCGACACCGTCGGCAGGTTCAACCTCATCAAGGTCAGGGAGAACCTGGTGGAGATCGCCGTCAAGTCCCCGGAGATGATCGTGGATACCAGCGGTGTGATCGCATACCTGATCACCAACCTCTCCGATGCCGGCATCAACATCGAGGAGACCGTCAGCTGCCACACGGACACCATCTTCATCGTTGGCGAA
>CAMMYR010000026.1 GCA_946528255.1 uncultured Methanomicrobiales archaeon
CTGGACCATTCGCCGCCCCATCCGGTGGATTCCGTGTCGCCGCCGTTCTCGTGGATCGCCTTGACCTGCGCGACCAGGGCCTCGTCCTCTATCTTTATGGAAGCGGGGTGCTCCAGGTAGAAGGTGTCCTGGAGGTCCCTGGCGGGGTGGTCCTGGGGGGTGAAGAGGACATCCAGGTTCCAGAATGCGGGCTGGACGTACTCGGAGGACATCTCCGTGAATCCCATCTCGGTGAACATCCTGCGGACCTGGGCGCCCAGCCTGGAGAGGGGGTGCTTCTTCGCGGGGTAGACTGCGGGGGCGAATGTCTGGATGTCGTACTTCCTGAACTCGGCATCCTTCCACTCCCCGTTCTGTATGATGCGGTCGGTGATCTCCGTGATCTCCTTCTTGAGCTCGATGCCGGATGCGGCGACGGCCTTCCCGTCGTCCGTGAGGGAGACCGTCCTGGATGTCACTATCCTCTCGGCGATCATTCCCTGGCGGCCCTTCAGGTCCTTGATTATGCCTGCATCCGCCTCCGCTTCGGGGATATCCCCGGCGCGCATCCTCTTGAGGAGCGCCTCGTCGGGCATCTCCGACGAGAGCATGGCCCTACCCTGATCGGTCAGGACCAGCACGTTGGAATCCCCCTCCCTGACGATGTCCGCCAGCTTCTTCCTCTTGAGCCATCCGACGGCGATCTTGTCGCCGCCCTTCATCTTCTCCGCCAGGGCGGACATGTCCATCCTGCCGCCGGCGGCGTCTATCAGGCCGATGGCGATCCTCTCGGGGAGCCCCTCATCCACCGCCGACGCATCCGCCAGGGTGTAGAACTTCCGGACAGACTCGGAGATCTTCGCCAGACCCTTGGACTCCAGCCATGATGCGGCGCCCATCACCTCCAGCTCTATCTCGAACTTACCGTCCTCGATGAGCTGGTCCGGGGAGGCGCTCCCTCCCCTGGCGTCCAGCGCCAGCAGCAGTCTCTTCTCGTTGTAGCTGAGTCCTTCAATGATAGCAGCGTCCACCATGGGATCACCATTCGAAACCGTCGTAGGTCATATCGCCGACCACATCGCGCGCCTTCTCCCTCTTGTCCTGATGGTCCTCGAGGAAGACGTTTATCCTCTCGGTGAGGCACATCTTGCACTCCCCGCAGAGTATGGAGCCGGAGCGGCACTTCTGCTCCAGCTCGTCGAGCTTGGCATCGTCGTGCTCGAACATGTAATAGAAGTACTTGTACACGGCGCAGACCTCTGGGTTGCCGCCCTTCTGCCTCTGCTCGTCGACCGAGACGCATCCGCCGGTGAACGCCCTGCCGACCTTCTTCTTCACCTGCTTCGGCGTGTCGGTGGTGTAGATGGTGGCGTTCTCGTCGGAGGAGGACATCTTGTCCCCGCCGTTCAGCCCGGGCATCATCTTGCAGAAGATGAGCGACGGCTTGGGGTACCCCAGGCCGGGGGCCACGTCCCTGGTGACCCTGAAGTGGGGGTCCTGATCGATGCCGCAGGGGATCAGCACCGGTACCTGCCTCCCGGCGTCTATGGACGGGAGGAATGCGGGCACGGTCTGCATCGTGGTGTAGAATATGGAGCCGATGTTCGTCGAATTATCGAACCCGAAGACGGCCTTGGCGGTGGAGAACGTGACCTTCTTGGCCACGCGCAGCGCCACGGGGTACATCCTGTCGATGTTCTTGGTGTTCAGGATTATCCTCGTCTTCTTGGGGTCGAATCCCAGGGCTATGAAGTCCAGGGCGTTCTCGTAGGCCATCGAGCCGGTGTCCTCCAGGGACAGGTCCTTGAAGAGGAACTTCTCGTCGTCGGTGAGCTGGAACAGCATCTCGCATCCGAATGTGTCCTGGATCCACTTGTTGAACATCCACGGCATCATGTGCCCCAGATGGGTGTTCCCGGAGGGGCCCCTGCCGGTGTAGAGGACGAACCTGTTGCCCTTGTCGTACTCGTCCAGCAGCGGGACCATATCCCTGTGCGTGTAGAATATGCCGCGCCTGAGCATCGGGTGGAGCCCGCCGTATCCCGAGAGCCTGTCCATCAGGGCATCGTCTATCGGGGTAGTGCCGAAGGCCTTCTGGAGCGCATCGTAGTCGATATCCCCCGTGACCTCCCATGGCGTAACTTTGAACTCGGGCATCAGCTCACCTGTACGGGCGCGTACGCGCAGGCGCTATATAAAAGTGAGAGGGGAATCCCCTCGCCTCTTGAGCACTGCGACGACCATGACCGCCGATACGGCCAAGGCCACGGATGCGATGGCCACCACGATCCACTTGAAGTCGAGGCCACTATCGGACTGGGAGATCCTGCCGTCGTTCAGCAGGCGGAATATGTCGTCCTCGTCCTCCTCTTCGAAGTGGGCCTTCTCCTTCCATACCGCTTTCAGGACTATGTCGCTGTGGCCGATGGTGTACCTGTCGCCGGGCTGGTAGATCTTGGTGCCGTCGCTCCATCCCTCGAAGGTGTATCCGTTCCTGTGGCCGTCGTACCCGTCCACGAGGAATATGGTCCCGGAACCCTGGGTGAAGGAGGACGGGGCGGCGGAGCTCCCGCCGGCCGCATCGTAGCTGACCGTGTAGAATCCCTCCCAGACCGCGGTTAATTTGATAGATATCCTGGAATGGAGTTCCAGGTTCAGGATCTCCTCATTGCCGTAGACCTTCCCATCGCTGCCCTCCCATTCGAGGAAGGTGTAGCCCTCTTTCGAGAAGGCGTTCTTCTTGATCTTAGTCTGGATGCCGTTGCCTACGCGCTGGTCGTCCATAACGCCCTCGCCGCCAGAACCGTCGAACTGCAGAGTGGCGTAGGGATCCTCCCATCTCGCGACCATCGTCACGTTGTGCATTGGGAGCGTGAAGCTGCCCCCATCCGCATACACGATGCCGTGGTACTCCCAGCCGACGAACTTCCTGTCGGCCGATGGGGAGACCATATCGCCCTGCAGCTTGAGCGTCGCCGCGGAACCGGGAGCGTAGTGAGCGTCATCCACTGGAGCGTCCCCGCTGCCAGCGCCGTGGTCGTAGGTTATCTGGAAGCCCTCGAGCGCGTATGCGAGGCGGAGGGTCCTGATGCCGTCTATCGATGTCTTCTCCCCGCCCCAGTTTCCGAAGAGGGGCTTGGCGTAAGCACTGTCATTGGAGGACACGCGCCCGCCGACGCTCAGCAGATGGACCGAACCGTTGATGGCTGTCCAGCTCTTGGGGGCCAGGGAATCGGTAGAGCTCTTGGGTGTCCCGGAGAGCTTGGGTATATCCCATGAGGTGCTGCCGGAATATGTCTTGTTGAATGCTGTTCCGTTGCTGGCGTACATGACCGCATCGGCGATGGGCGCCCCTGTGGTCGCGGATGGGCTGCTGGACGGGCGGACGTTGTTCTCCGCGTATACCGTGCTGTTGATGGTATAGACCCCTCCGACCATATCCCAGAGGCTGCCGAACGGGTTCTCCAGCAGCACCTTGGTGGATCCGCTGTTGCTGGATGAATTGGTTGTGGTGCTGTACGGCCCCTTGGCATCGGTCAGCCCGGTCGTGACATTGCCGCCGGCCCTGGTGACCTTGAGCGTCGTAACCTTGGAGACGTCCTTATTGCCCAGGATGGCATAGGACATCATCTTGTACATGGTCCATTGGTAGTAGTTCCAGATCATGTACTGGCCGCCGGGCACATCTGTGTTCATCTTATCGATGACTTTGTAATATCCCTCGAGGGTGGACGAAGAGCCTATGGCCGGAGTCTTACCCGTCTGCGATACAAGTGATGCCGAACTCGTATTTCCACCGGTCTCGTAGACTCCGAGGGCGATGTACGGCGCGATGACCGTATCGCTCCTGCCGGGGAACTTGAGCTCGTGGGCGTATGCCTTCATGTTGCTGCGGATATCGGCATCGAAACCGGAGTAATCCGCCTTGTTGGACAGGTACAGCTTACCGGAACCGTCCGCGTTGGCATCTGAATACCAGTATATCGTCGGGATGACCAGCATGATGTTGTACTTGGCCAGATCGAAAGCATGCCCCTGGATGTTCTTCTTCAGATCATGGGGGTCCAGCACGTATGCTATCCCGCCCTTCGTGGATTCTATCTTCTCGTCGGGGCAGGTCGAATCCTTTTCATTGGCATTTATGTTCAGGGCCGCATAGAAGCAATTGAACGGGCCGACGCCGGTGATCGGATCGAAGGACCACTCGTCGGAGATGGCCGAGGTGTTGGTCCCCGAGTAGATCGCCTTCCCGGTTCCGTCCTTGGCGACTTTGGTGACGCCGGTGATGTTGATGTTGTCGGCATTGAACTCCATCACGTACCCGTACTCCATCGAGAAGTCCGGCGGTTCCTCGGCGTCCGATTCCATTGCGAGAGCCAGCGGCGACAGCGCCAATAGCGAGACCGCGATGACCGCGAACAGGGCCGCCTTCATCGCCATGCGCCTCCATACGATTGGAGCATCATTACGTGGCAGGGCGGGGCCCTTCTCTCGGCGATAACCATAGGCATTCTGTTCACAGGCTCCTGATTACTGCCGTATCGATGGGTTAGCGATTATTTAACCGATACGCACGCGCGCGATGCCAACCCTTAATATCTGGCCGAAATATGCCATCTGCATGTGGAAGATACTCGGCAAGGATGCCATCTACATCGACATCCCCGAAACCTGGAAGAACCGCATGCTGGAGCTGGCGGGCGGGGACGAGAAGTCCCAGAAGTTCAAGGAGATCGTCGGGAGGTCCGAAGTGACCTATCTGCTCAACGGCACCACGGAGGAGCACACGTTCTTCATCCGCGTCCCCAAGGACATCACCCCCGAGGAGATCCAGATCCTGGCGGATGTCTCCCTGGACATCCTGAAGGCCAGCGAGATCCCGGTCATCTCCATAGAGGATGTCGTTCAGAAGTACCAGGTAGTCATCACCAACTGGGAGGAGCCCGAGATCATAGGGCTCAGGAAGACGCCCGGCATGTCGTCCGGAGAGGTCTTCAAACCCATCATCCAGGGACTCAACGCCCCCGGCAAACCCAACTCAACCATGCAGGGTCAGTTCTTCCGAGCGGACACGGGGTCGAAGCACGACCCCTGGTCCCTCCTGGGCGTCCCGGGCGGGGCGTCGTCTATCGAGGGGACCTCCCCTCCGAGGGAATCGCAGAGCATCCCTGGCATGAACTCCTTGCGGGCCTCGTTGATGTCCCTGACCGTCTGGTTCTCCAGGTATCCGTAGTATAGGTTGGACGCCAGCACGACCATGCCGACCATCACCACGGCGGACATCCCTATGCTGACCAGGACGAATGAATCCCTCCACAGGACGATCGCCAGGAGCACAGTGGCAAGTGCCAGCGGTATGACGATGCGGCTCATCGTGCCCACGAGCCCATCGTAGATCTTGAATCCGCCGTGGTCCGTCTCGACCCTGACGTTGAGCGTCTCGAACGATGTGAGCGAGAGCACCGCGATGGCGATGTAGCCCATGGCGACGAACACCGCATCCACCGAGCCGTAGGTGAAGGTGGAGTAATCCTCGTTGGCGAACATGAACATCCACAGGAACAGGCAGAAGAACAGAGCCAGCAGGAGCCTCTTGAAGATCTCGCCGAATGGCATCCCGCTCCTGCGTATCCCGGAATCCATCGCTATGCGGCGTGTGTCGAGGCCGGCAGGTATGTTGAAAACGTACAGTGCCAGCAGATCCAGCGGCTTGCGCTTGGGCTTCTGATTTACGAACTCTATGGTGCGGATTATCCTGAAGAACACGAGCCTCTGGACCATGTCCGCCGCGACCGCGGCCCCCTCGAACCCGAAGACGATGAGGATGGTCTCCACGGTCCCCCAAGGCAGGAGGAAGGCGGCCAGGATCGTGAGCAGGGAGGCTATGCCCAACAGCATCCATCTGCCGTGGTTCACGTATCCGTATGCTCCCATGACCATGAGCGGGAGCAGCATCAGGTTGAAGGACTCGTAGGCGGTGAGGCCGGTGGCCACCGGGAGGATAAGGGCCAGAGCCAGGCACACCAGCACCATCCCGGCGAATATGGTGAACACCAGGCGCATGCGGCGATCCATGAGATCGGGCACGCGGTTTGCCGATGGAGCCTTCCGCTGCTTGGCGGTTCCGTGCTTGATTCCAGATACCTTCAGCTTCATCTGTCCACCCACGCTTCCAGTTCGACCTTAGCCTTCTCTCCCCTGTATATCCCGAGTATGATGCCCATGCTGGTCATCTTCTCGGTCGGGAACGGGCCCAGCACGATGTCCGTCTGGTTCTCCTTGTGCCCCGCCGCGGACCTGTCGTCCTTGGCGACGACGATGTCCACCGGGTTGTCGGACTTCAGCCTGACGTAGAGGGACCTGTGGGGCTTGACATCCAACGGGATCGTCACCACGTTGCGGTAGCATCCGTCCACCGTGGGATCGAAATCGCCCACGGAAACGGTCTCCGGCCCGTACACCACAGTCTTCTTGGAGAACAGCGACATCGCTCGGGCCATAGCAATCTGAGTATTTGGGTTATGGGGTGGGGTGCTTGCCCTATGGCCATCCGTATCCCGATCCCGGTCATCGCTTTTAGCGCGAATGGATGCACCAGAAAAAGATGATCCGGATTATTCCGGGAGCTCGGGCCCGTCGTAACCTTCCAGATCGGTGGAATAGCGCCACATCTTGGGATAATGGCCCGGGTCCATGAAGACCCTCGAGGTGTCCACGGCCTTCCCCTTATCGGAATCCATGACCTTCTGGGTGGACATGGCCATCCTTCCCAGCGCTATGAGCTCCCCGCGCGCGGTGATCATAGCCACCAGGGCGTTCTTCCTGATGTCCTCATCCAGCATGTGCACTCCGGCTACCTGCAGATCGGCGCCGTGGCATATCGCGTCCACGGCAGTGGCCTTCACGACCACCTTCGGCAGCGGCTGTATGAGCGCCTCCATCGGGAGGATCATGTCCCTGAGCATGCGCTCCTTCCCGTTCTGCTGCCAGAATACGTAGGCATCGCGGATCTGCTGCAGATTGGCGGCACGGTCCTCGGTCATCCTGCCGGACCTGGTGCGCCTGAGCTCCTTCATGTTCGCTCCGCATCCAAGCATATCCCCGATGTCGGTGCACATGGTGCGGACGTATGTGCCAGCATCGCAGGAGACCCTGAACAGCACATCCCTTCCGCGGATATCCAACACCTCCAATTCGGCGATGTGGCGGATCCTGATCTGCCTCTTGACCGCGGACCTCACCGGTGGCAGCTGGTATATGCGGCCCTTGAACCTGCCCATAACCTCGCGGATCCTGGCCTCCGGCCTGTCGGCGTGGAGATGCATCAGGCACACGTATTCCTTATCGGAGGAGAGGACGACGTCCGTGAGCCTGACGGCCTTGCCGATGGTTATCGGGAGCACCCCGCTGACATATGGATCGAGTGTACCGCCGTGCCCGATGCGGTCGACGCGGAGCGCATCCCTCACCCAGGCCGTGGCCTGGTGCGAAGTGGGCCCGGAGGGCTTGTCGAGAATGATGACGCCGCCTTGCAGGAGCTCTCCCAGGG
>CAMMYR010000027.1 GCA_946528255.1 uncultured Methanomicrobiales archaeon
GAGATCCGTGTCCGCGGCCTGAAGAACCAGGAGACCTCCCTCAAGGAGAAGTACACCGTCCTCCAGCAGACCATCAGCGTCGCGATGGGCAACGCTCCCGCCTCTTCCGAGGACGAGGAGCGAATCCATCTCCGAAACCGCTTACCCTTCTTCTATTCTATATACACGTACGGGTATTATCCCGTATGACGGATGCGCTCGTTCTCAACGATGTACGCAAATCCTACGGCAACCGCGAGGCCGTCCACGGCATATCCCTCACCGTCCAGGAAGGCGAGATCTTCGGATTGATCGGCCACAACGGGGCGGGGAAGACCACAACCCTCAGGATGATATCCACCCTCCTGAGGATAACCTCCGGCACCATCGAGGTCTACGGCCACGATGTGACCAAGGAGCCGGAGAAGGTCAGGGAGCTGATCAGCTACCTGCCCGAGGATGCCGGGGCCTACAAGGACCTCACCGGCAGGAAGTACCTGCAGTTCATCGCCAATTTCTTCACCGGGGGCGACGACAACGAGGCCATGGTCCAGAGGGGCATAGAGATAGCGGACCTCGGCGACAGGATAGATTCCAAGGTCGACACATACAGCAAGGGTATGATGCGCAGGCTGCTCATCGCCCGCGCGATCATGACCGCGCCGAAGCTGGCCATAATGGACGAGGTCACATCCGGATTGGATGTCATCAACGCCTACGAGATTAGGGAGATCATCAGGAAGATCGCCGCTTCCGGCGTCACGGTGGTGATGTCATCCCACAACATGTTCGAGGTCGAGATGCTTTGCGACCGCGTCGGGCTGGTGGACCATGGCAACCTGGTGCTGCTGGGCAGGCCGGACGACCTCAAGAGGGAGCACAACGCCGGCTCCCTGGAGGAGGTCTTCGTGAAGGTCATAAAGGCCGCAGAGGGGGCATCCGAATGAACCATCTCGTCAATATCATCAGGAAGGAGCTCAGGGAGCTCCTGACCCCCGGTTCCGTTGCATCCGTGCTGATCATGGTCATGCTGTTCGCCGGCCTCGGGACCCTCATAGGAGGGGAGGTCGAGAAGGCCAAGGCCCTCCCGGTGTTCGGCATAGCCAACTGGGAGGACGGGACGGTCGTCTTGGATGACGGCACCGAGTGGGATGCCTACGATGCGCTGTACGACCTCTACGAAGGGGCCGTCCCCCCGGGGAAGATGGACGATTACATCAAGAAGGTGGAGATCGGGACCAAGGACATCTACGATGTCATGAAGGAATACGAGATCGCCTCGCTGATCGTATTGGAGGAAGGATTCTCCGAAACGGTGGAGCAGATCATGGGCGGCGAAGTCCGGGATAAACCCAAGATCCTGCAGTATTACCTGTACGAGCCGACCGGGATGTTCGGATCCGTATCGTCCACGACGGTCTCCTCCATAGTGAGCTACCTCAATACCGACCTTTCGGCCACGCTGATCAAGTACAGCGTGGACAACAAGGAGATCTACCCGTTCCTGGCGAACCCGATCGTATACGGCGGCGAGGACCTCAGCACCGTGGTCAACGGGAAGGAGTGCAAAGGGGTCACCCCCCAGTCCATCGCATCCGCGGTGTCCAGCAGCACGATGATGGTCCCGATCATAATCATGATCATCATCATGATGGTCGGCAGCATCGTCATCAGCTCCATGGGATCCGAGAAGGAGAACAAGACGCTGGAGACGCTGCTCACGCTGCCCATCAGGAGGACGACCATAGTCACCGGGAAGATCGTGGCGGCGGCGGTCGTGGGATTGGTCTACGGCGCCGCGTACATGATCGGCATGAGCTTCTACATGAACAACATGCTGAACCCCATATCGTCCGCGACAGGGGAAGACGTCAACCTGAACGATCTGGGATTGGCTCTGACGCCGATGGACTACGCCATCCTGGCGCTCTCCATGTTCCTGGCGATCATCTGCGCTTTGGGGATATGCATGATCATGGGCGCCTTCGCGAAGAACTACAAGTCCGCGCAGACGATGACGATGCCCCTGAGCATCATGGCGATGCTCCCGATGTTCGTCATCATGTTCTCCGGCTGGTACGGGTCCGCCCCGGTCATACAGGCTGTGACATTCGCCATACCGTTCTCGCACCCGATGATCGCGGTGCAGTCGCTGATGTACAGCGATTACACCCTGGTGTTCTCCGGCATAGCGTATATGGTGGTGTTTGCGTTCGTCATGATCCTGATAACCGTCAGGATATACAGGTCGGACATCCTGATCACCGGATTGGGTCAGAACAAGACCGTCCAGACCCTGCTCCGCAGGAAGCGAATCAAACGATGCGGGGGCTCCGCCCCCGCCATTTTCCCTGCATCGTGTCGTCATATGCATTGCTGCGATGGCCGATTGCGTTTTGCCCACGGCGGTCGCTCCGGGCCCTTTCGCTCAATTGACCTTATAGCCCATGATCCCTCATCATTTCGTCCAGGGATCTAGTCTGAGGATCCTTCAGGAAGACCGCATACGCCTCGTCCGCGGTCTTTATGTCGAATTCATCCTCCAGCTTATCGAAGAACGATTCGCGGAGGACCTCGCTGATGCTTTTGTTCACAGCGGCCGCGTATTGTTCTAGGATCCTCTTCTCATCGTCGCTCATACGTATGGAACAGAATGCCATCCTATCTGGTGTCACATATGTGTTACACTATTTATCGGTCTCATGCCGCAGGTGTCCCATCGGCCCTGATCGCAAACATATGTAGGGCTTATCTACCCCGACACCATCGCCATCTGCATGATAGGCGATGCCTGCGCGAGGCTGTCCTCCGGGAAGAAGGTGATTCTGGTCCATTCCAACGCGGACATGGACGCCATAGGGTCGGCGTACGCGCTGGCGAGGGCGTTCCCGCCGGCGGACATATTCGCGCCCAACAGCATCGACCGCCTCTCCAAGACGGCGGTCGCCAACATGGGCATCCCGATCATGGAATCCTGCGATTTCTCCGATTACGACCTCGTTGTCGTGGTGGATACATCGTCCCCGGAGCAGCTGGAATGCGATATGGCCATACCTTCGGATGCGCTGATCATCGACCACCACATGCCCACGGGGAAGTGGGACGGGTACATGTTCTACTGCCAGCAAGGGAGGACCTCCTGCTGCGAGGTGGTCAAGGATATCCTGGACCATGCAGGGGCCGAGATCGACAGGGAAGGGGCGCTGGCGCTCCTGTGCGGCATCATCACGGATACCGCCAACCTCCGCTTCGCCGATCCCCGCTCGCTCACGGCATTCGCAGACCTGATGTCCAGGCACTCCATATGCATGGAGGAGGTCCTCACGCTCACTGCCAATCCCATGACCATATCCGAGAGGGTGGCCGTCATGAAGGGATTGGGGAACCTGAAGTTCGACAGGATCGGGGAGCACGTGGTGGCCACCGCGGTATGCGGCAATTACGAGGCATCCGTGGCCAGGGCGATAGTGGATTCCGGTGCGGATGTGGCGTTCGTGGCATCCCAGAGGGGCGACACCTTCAGGGTCAGCAGCAGGGCCACCCAGGACATCGTCTCCAAGGGATTGCACCTGGGGGAGCTGATGAAGGGCCTGGGTACCGAGACGGGGACCGACGGCGGCGGACACAGCGGCGCCGCGGGGATATCCGGAGTGGGAGACCCGGAGGCCATGCTCTCGATGTGCATGGCCAGGGCCATGGATTTCTTCCGCGTGCTGCGCGATAAAGGGATGCGAATCGGCGGAGCTTCTTGACGGTCGCCAGCACTTCCTGCAGGGCCTCCCTGTTCTCAGGGTGCTTGGCGAAGTACTCCGCGACGGGGGCCAGAGTCTTGGCCATGCCATCGGTGACACCGGTCTTGAGGTCGAACGGGGACAGCGAGCCGCCGAAGTATGCATCGGTGAGCTCCTGGTAGCTCCTGTAAGTTACAGGTCCGCCGTACTTCTCGGGGCGGTCCACGAACACCTCTCCGTTCCTGGGGAGGATGATGTACTTGCAGAGCATCAGCACGGGGTTCTCGTCCTCGTGCTCCTTCTCCGGAGGGCAGAAGGCCTTCTTCATCTTCTGGGCGATGGCGTCCCTGTCGTCGTGGATCGTGATGTTCCCGCTGGGGTCGCTCTTGGACATCTTGCTCTCCACGGGGTCCATCCTGTTCCCGCCCTTCAGGCCGGGGAGCAGGGGCGTGTGGAGCGCGATGGGCTTCCTCCAGCCCAGCTTGTCCGCCGCATCGCGGGCGAGCATGTGCGCCCTCCTCTGGTCTAGGCCGGCGTATGCCAGGTCCACGTCCAGGCAGAATATGTCGGTCGCCTGGAGGATCGGGTAGAACATCTTCGCCGCATCGATGTTGTCATCGTTCTCGGACCTTCCCATGATGGTCATGGCCCTCTTGACCCTGGCCAGGGTCGTGGCCTTGCCGACCTTGATGACGTTCTCCCAGTACTCGGTCTGGGAGACGAGCTCGCTGGCGTACTTGAACTCCACCTTGTCCTTCGGGATCCCGAGGGCGATGAAGCAGTCCTCCATGTATTTGGCGCAGGTCCTGATGTTCTCCAGGTCCCCGCCGAGCTTGTCGTTGATGTAGGCGTGCCAGTCCGCCCAGAATATGATGACCTTGAATCCGGCGTCCGTGAGGTCGCGGATCTTCTGGGCCACGAGCACCCATCCGAGATGGACCATCCCGGAGGGCTCGAATCCAATGTATGCCACCGGCTGCTCCTTCTCCGCGAGCAGCTTGCGGAGCTCGTCCTCTGCGATGAGCTCCTCCGAGTTCCTTGTCACCAATGCGAATCTCTCTTCGACATCCATTGCAATCGATGCTCCGCATCCGCGAATAATATAAAAAGGGTAACCAATGGGGAATGCATGGTTGGAAGATTCCCCCTGCTGGAGAGGGCGTATCTGAGCAGTCCCGTGGTGGATATGAACGGATATCCCTACTTCGTCAACCCGATCAGCGACGGCGTGCCCTGCGTGGAGCCCGCTCTACTGGAAGAGGTGGTCGCCGGTCTGGAGTCCCTATGCGAGGGGGATTACGACCTGATCCTGGCCCCGGAGGCCATGGGGATACACCTTGCGGCCGGATTATCCCTCAGAACGGGGAAGCCCTTCTCGGTTATCCGCAAGAGGAGGTACGGTCTTCCACTGGAAATAGAGGTCTCCTACCGTACCGGCTACTCGTCATCGAAGATGTACATCAACGGTGTCGGGAAGGGGGATAAAGTGATCATCGTGGACGATGTCGTGAGCACCGGTGGAACGCTGCTGGCACTATCCGATGCGCTGCGCTCCGCTGGGGCGGAAGTCGTCATGGCGGCGGTGGTCTACGACAAATCCGCGGATCTAGGGGAATTATCCGAGAAAACGGGCCTCAAGGTGCGCGCACTGCTCAAAGTGGGCATAAAGGACGGCAAACCCGCGCTGGTGTAACCGTACACCCCCTGCTTCTTATACTCCGACAAGCGAAGGCGGGGTATGGACCCCCTCCTGATCGCTTGGTCTGCACTGATGTCTGTATTAGGCTCCGCCATGGGGCTGTTCAGCGGCCTGACGCCGGGCATACACGTGAACACCCTGGCCGCCATACTGGTGTCCTCTTTCGCATCCATAGCGGCCTTCATAGGCGGCTTCGTCCCGGAGGCCTGGGTGCCCGTGCTGGTGTCATGCTGCATAATGTCGGCGGGGGTGGTCCATTCCTTCGTGGATTTCGTTCCGTCTGTGTTCCTAGGGGCGCCGGATTCGGAGGATGCGGTATCGGTGCTGCCGGGTCACAGGCTCCTGCTGGAGGGCAGGGGCCAGGAGGCTGTCTCCGCAGCCGCCATAGGGAGCCTGGTGGGATGCTCCGCGGCCATAATGCTGGCCATACCCCTGCAATACATCCTGATCAACGGCGGGGACGGGCTGGTGGACTCCCTCACGCCCGCGGTGCTGTCCATAGCCACGGCCATATTGGTCCTGGCGGAGTTCAGGCGCGGGGCCCGGGAGGGGTTCGCAACCGCTGCGATAATGATGGTATCCGGAGGTCTGGGGTACGCGGTGATGACCCAGCCCATACCGTCCGCAGGGATCCTGGGCGAGGGCACGCTGATGTTCCCGATGCTCACCGGCCTGTTCGGTATGCCTCCGCTCCTATCGTCCCAGAGGGGCGGGAGGACCCCGAAGCAGAAGGAGGGGAGGAAGGACCCGGTGGGGCCGATCCCGGGGCTGAAGGGCGTGATCACGGGATGCATCGCGGGGTGGTTCCCCGGGATAACATCCACCGTCGGGGCATCGATGGCGGCCGCGTTCCTGCCTGAGGGCAGGCCGGAGAGATTCATAGCCACCGTGGCTTCCATTGGAACCGTCACATCGGTGCTGGCTCTGGTAACCATGTCCGCTACTGGGAAGGGTCGCACGGGCATAGCGCTGGCTATAGGGGATGTGATGGGGGATTCGCTCGGCGGATTCATGTCAGAGGGGTTCATGCTGTTGTTGTTATCGGCAGCCATCGCGGCCGCCTTGGGATATAAGATGACCATCGTTTCCGGTGGAAAGATGGCTTCGGCGCTGTCGGGTCGGGACGCTTCCAAGATCAATAAGCTGGTGGCGGTCGCGGTATCCGCCCTGGTCCTGATGATGACGGGGCCGTTCGGGATTGCAGTGCTTGTGATATCGACCGCTATCGGCTATCTGCCGCTGATGTTCGGCACCAGCAGGGTGGTGCTGTGCGGCTGCCTGCTTGTGCCAGTGCTGATAATGGAGTTGATCCGAGCCAGGTTGAGGCTCACTTCAGGAGGTGTGTTATGACCGGATTGATCGCAATCGATGAGTCGGGTGATCTGGGATCGCATGGAACAAAATACTTCGTCATTGCAGCGATAGTTGTCTTCCGTTCTCGTGATCTCAAAAAAGCTGCAAGCCTTTTACCCAAGTCATTCGAATCGAAATGGTACAACACAACACCGGATCAAAGAAGGACCATCTTGAGTGAACTCTCGGCGTCGAAGTTCAAGGTTGTTTATACCGTTGTCGAGAAGAACAACCCGGCGAATAACAAGCATATGTACGGTAATGAGCTATACAAAGCGGTACTGGAATAGGTATTAGATGATGCAATGCAAACACTTCATTGCAGGGATTTTAACGTTTTATTGGATCGTTGCAGGTTCATAACCAATGATGAATTCAGGAATATGGTTCGCATGCAAGCCAAAAAGTACGGTCTTAATCCGATTAGAGTTGATAAAGTATCTTCCGAGCAGAATCAATGCATCCAGCTGGCGGATTTCATCGCAGGCGCAGCCAGAGCCAAGCATGAAGAAGGTGATAGTACGCCCGACACGGGTTTAAGAAATGTATCCTTTGCCCG
>CAMMYR010000028.1 GCA_946528255.1 uncultured Methanomicrobiales archaeon
GGTTCACTACACAACACTATGTTTGATGTTGTATATATAAGTTTGCAAAAATGATGAGGAAAGGCGGGCGGAAACGACTCACATTAATGATCAATTCAATCAAACATGAGTGACAGAGGAAGGGAAGGGGCTGAAATCTCCATAGCCTCCCGGAGCTTTTCGGTGAGTGATTCAGTGGAACCATCCCTTATGTTCCGGACATCCTCGATGTCAAGGTCCGTGAACTTCGCAATTGCCTCTATATCGATTCCTATTCCGACCATCTTTCTGACTGTATCGGCTTTCCTCTCGACCTAACTCGCGATCCATCCCTCGACATAGAAGCGTTCATCTCTGTCGCGCGATATGCTGTTCCTCCGATCCGCTTCCTCTATTCTCTGGATAAGTTCGGGCTTCAGTCTGGTGTATTTCGCTATCCTGTCCTTATCAACGCCCATCTCCAACATCCTCTTGGCCGCCTGCATTTTCTCCTCGAGCTCCCCCTCTGCCCGGCCTATGGCCACCCACTCGATGAATTGAGGGTTGTTGATGTCACAGGTCATATTCTTCATCCACCCACTCCCCGTCTCTAAGCTTCTGGGCAATCTCGGGTTTCATGCCTATGACCCTTGTTATGGTGTCTTCATCGAATCCCATCTCCCTCATCCTCTTAGATATTTCAATCTT
The DNA here is from genome assembly GCA_946528255.1 of uncultured Methanomicrobiales archaeon. The sequence goes on from CAMMYR010000028.1 coordinate 667, forward strand.
ATCATCGAGCTTCCCATCTACAAACATACGATGGTCTCTGTCGCGCGATATGCTGTTCATTTCATCCATCTCCCTGAGCATGTAATCATCCATCTCTATCCCCAATTCTGCCAACCCTGCCTTGCGCTCCTCGTTCGAGTATCCGTCCTTCATGGCCCATCCGAGCATCTTCTGGAGGCGCGTCAGCCCTTCGTCCTCCGGATCCCCGACGCAGACGAACACCAGGTGGTCAATATTCGTGTCTGGGAACCGCTTCGAGCCATTCCCGATGATTTGCTCGTTGACCGGGAACATGCGGATTGTATTCTGCAACCATTTTGGAGGAGATATCAGAATCCATATAGAAAAAGTTTCCATTTTGGGCATGGAACCTCCTTGCCCCCCGCTAGGTATCCTGCGGGACTGCATCATGCCCAATTCGGCTGAATACAGTCTAGCCCGTCTGAAGAGGTTACCGAGCTTGTAGGGGTAATTCTGCGGTTCGATGTTGATCCACAGTCTGATAGGGTTCCCTCCGTTCGGCAGGATCGATTCGCATACCACATCTAACCTACCTTTATTCTCCGGCGAATCGTTCTCGAGACCCGTGATTATCTCGCTGTCTCCCAGCAGCGCCTCAACTTCTTCTTTCTTCATACCCTTGCATTCATCCACTAGCCCCATCAGGACCTCGGCCAATATCGTGCGGCGGTGGAAGAATGCCCTAGCCCCTCTGTCGGACCTAGTCTCATTCTCTATAGGTTTGGTCATGGATGGTCAGCAGTTCTGCTAGTTTATATTCGGAGCACTGTACGGTTACACCCGGGGCGGAAAACGCCTCGAATACGGCCTCCAAGGGATTTCTAACAATGATTTTGTGCCATTATGTTCACCAATGATCCTTTAACACCAACTCCAGTGGAAATACAGGTAAGCTTTGGAACACCCATTGAAAAACGCTGGCCGTTTTTTTCCCGGGGAACCTGTGTTTCCACTGCAGGTCTCCGGGACGGTTGGATGCATCGTGTGTCGTTTCAAGCCTATTAGAATGACAATAATGAATAAAAATATACATTGAAGAACCTTAATGTACATATACTACCACTTATTCTCTGCAATCATGGCAATACCCAAGGACATCCGCATCACATTAGACCCCGAAGAAATCCCGAAGCAGTGGTATAACCTCGCGGCGGACATCGGGGAGCTCAAACCCCCGCTCAACCCCGTCACGCAGGAGCCCGCGAAGCCGGAGGATTTCGCGCCGATCTTCTGCAAGCCGATCATCGAGCAGGAGGGCAGCACGAAGAGGTACATCGACATCCCCGAGGAAGTCAGGGAGGGTCTGATCTACCTCAACAGGCCGGCGCCCCTGCAGAGGGCCTACCGCCTGGAGAAATACCTGAAGACCCCAGCGAAGATTTACTACAAGAGGGAGGACATGAGCCCCCTGGGCAGCCACAAGGGCAACACCGCGCTGGCGCAGGCCTACTACAACGCCGAGTCCGGAATCCACACCCTGACCACCGAGACGGGGGCGGGGCAGTGGGGAACCGCCCTGTCCATGGTCTCGAACCTGTTCGACATCGACACCACGGTGTTCATGGTCAAGGGCAGCTTCCAGCAGAAGCCCTTCAGGAAGACCCTGATGCACGCCTACGGCGCCAAGGTCTACGCCTCCCCCAGCGAGTACACCGAGTTCGGAAGGAAGATCCTCAAGGAGCACCCCGACACCACCGGGTCCCTGGGGATAGCCATCTCCGAGGCATGCGAGATGGCCGTCAAGGACGAGCACACCTGCTACTCCCTCGGATCCGTGCTGAACCACGTCATGCTCCACCAGACCGTCATAGGATTGGAGACCATGGAGCAGATGAAGAAGGCCGAGATCACGCCGGATTACATGATCGCATGCGTCGGCGGCGGTTCCAACTTCGCCGGTTTCACCTTCCCCATGATGAGGGAGAAGATCAACGGCAAGTCCGACTGCAAGATCCTGGCCGTGGAGCCCAAGGCCGCGCCCTCCCTCACCGAGGGCGAGATGAGGTACGACTACGGCGACACCGGCGGCATGACCCCGCTGCTCATGATGTACACCCTGGGCCACGAGTTCATCCCCAAGGGGATCCACGCCGGCGGCCTCAGGTACCACGGGATGTCCCCGCTGGTCTCCGCCGCGTACGACAAGAACCTGCTGGAGGCCGTATCCTACGACCAGCCCGACACCTTCGAGGCCGGAGTCACCTTCGCCAAGACCGAGGGCGTCATACCCGCCCCGGAGTCCTGCCATGCGGTCAGGGCCGCTATCGACAAGGCCCTGGAGTGCAAGGCCACGGGAGAGGAGAAGACCATCGTGTTCTGCCTCTCCGGACACGGATTGATCGACCTATACGGATACGAGCAGTACCTCGAGGGCACCCTGCCCTCATCCAAGGTCTGATCCGAAACCCATCGCCCGTCCCGCGGGACCCCCCCGCGGGACGGGAATATTATTATCGCTCCCGCCCATAGTCTCGGACATGGCAGGCGTTCTGAAGGACGACATCGTGGTCGTCGCCGAGCAGAGGGAGGGCAGCCAGCTCTACGGGAAGGGGAACTTCGGCTATCCGCGCAGCGGAGGCGGGGTCGACCTGGATATCGTCGAGGCGGTGTTCCTCTGCGAATGGAAGCGCCTGGAGATCCTCCGGGACGGCCAGCGCATGGATTTCGATTCCATTTTCACTTACGCGGCATCCGCCCTGGAGGGGTTCGACATCATCTACATGGTCTACCGCGACCTCCGCCAGAGGGGCTTCGTGGTGAAGATCGAGACCGGGACCTACGACATGTCGGTGTTCCCCCGCGGGAAGACCATGAGCAACTCCCGCCCGATCTACATGGTGAAGGCGGTCTCCGAGAGGACGGCCATAGAGATATCCGAGTTCATCGAGGAGGCCTCCGACGTCAAGGACAGGAAGAAGCAGCTGCTCTACGGGGTCGTGGACGAGGAGGGGGATGTGACCTACTACAACATGTTCCTCAGGGACCCCATAGGGAAGGTGTTCCCCGGCAGGCCCCAGATCAAGCCCCGCGGCGTCCTGACCCGCGACAGGGTCTTCATATTCGGCCAGGAGGACGCCGAGGCCATACGCTCCGAGGGGTTCTTCGGGCAGATCATGGGAGGAGCCCTGCAGCTGTCGCTCATCGAGTGCTGCTATCTCCTCGGGAAGGGCCGCATGACCCTGGAGGGGGAGGATGGAGCGCCCATGGGGTTCGACGAGCTCAGGGACTACGCCGCGGGCATGCAGGACGAGTTCGACAATCGCCTGGCCGTGTACTCCGACATGAGGGACAGGGGCCTCGTGGTGAAGACCGGGTTCAAGTACGGGACCCACTTCCGCGTGTACGAGGGGTCCCCGGACGACTGCCACGCCAGGTATCTGGCTCATGCGGTCTCCGATAGCGATCTCCGCATGTGGCCCGAGATATCCAGGACCGTGAGGCTGTCCGGGGGAGTGAAGAAGGAGATCCTCTTCGGCCGCGTCCACAGGGGCGGCATAGAGTACCTCGAATTCAAGTGGTTCAGACCTCGATCCCTCTCCGCCTTCGCATCGCCGTCGGAGGGGCTGTAGTACCTGTATTCGCAGTTCAGGTCCTCCATCAGCTTCATCGACGGATGGTCGCTGCCTATGAGCCTCCTGTATTCCCTGGCCACGAAATCGCTCAGCGGGAGGCAGTACTGCTCCACGGTGACCGGCCATTCGATATCGTCCGGGTTGCGCTCTATGTACTCTGTCAGCATCTTTATCCTGAACAGCCTGGCTCTGTCGACCATGCCCTCGTCCGCCTCGCCTGTGAACGCGAGGCAGCAGACAATGGTCTTCTTCACGAAGAACCCGAACATGGAGCGGGTCCTCTTCTCATCGAACACGGCGATCCCGGTGAGGCGGATGTCCTCCTCCCCGATGCCCGTGTTCTTCCCGTGGGCGGCCTCGTAGAGCTGCAGGGCGTACCTGCGGACGGTCGAATGCTATTTGGTGAAATCCATCAGCCTGTCGTAGTCTGACATGCCGCGTACGATATGCGGTCCAATGTAAAAACTCTAGTTGAGCGATCGCAATTCGCTTCTGCTCAATTATAAGCGACTCTACGAAGTGTGCCAGATCCCTGAAGCGGGGCTCGTTCAGGAAATAGACGTGGTCGTCGCCGTCCCTCTTGGAGGAGATGAGCCCGGCGGCCTTCATCTTCCTGATCGCGGCGTTGGTGCGCTGGGAGTCGAGGCCGAACAGCCCGTCCGGGAACGGGGAGCGCGCGTGCTGGCGTGCCAGGCCCCTGACCATAACGAGGACATCCTTGTCCGCCAGGGCGGATATCATGTCGTACTCCGGATCGTCGGAGATCCCCAGGGGGATGCGGTTGGTCAGGCAGATGTGCCTGCTGGGCTTGCCCGTGTTCTCGGCCATGCGACTGCATACCCCTAGGGGGTATATAATTATGACTTTTGAAAAAGGGTCGGAGGGGCAAGGCCCCTCCTGAGGAGTTTCAGAGCTGGATCTCGATGCCCAGCTTCTCGGTGAGCTCCTTGTACCTGTTCCTGATGGTGACCTCGGTCACGCCGGCCACATCCGCGACCTCCCTCTGGGTCCTGCGCTCGTTGCACAGGATGGAGGAGATGTAGATGGCCGCGGCGGCGACGCCGGTGGGTCCCCTTCCGGAGGTGAGCTCCTTCTCCGAGGCGTCCTTGAGGATCTCGGCCGCCTTGCTCTGCACCTCTCCGCTGAGCTTCAGCTCGGAGCAGAACCTCTGGACGTAGTCCTGGGGCTTGGTGGGCATCAGCTTGAGCTTGAGCTCACGGGTCATGAACCTGTAGGTACGTCCGATCTCCTTCCTTCCGACACGGCTGGAGTTGGCCACTTCGTCAAGGGTCCTCGGGACACCGCACTGCCTGCATGCGGCGTAGAGCGATGCTGCGACGACTCCCTCGATGGACCTTCCCCTGATGAGGTTCTTGGTGACCGCTTTCCTGTAGATCATGGCCGCGGTCTCCCTGACGTTCCTGGGGAGTCCCATGGCTGAGGCCATCCTCTCCAGCTCGGACAGTGCGAACGCGAGGTTCCTCTCCGTTGCGTTGGAGACACGGATCCTTCTCTGCCATTTCCTCAGCCTGTAGAGCTGGGCTCTGTTCCTGGTGGGGATGCTCTTTCCGTAGCTGTCCTTGTTCTTCCAGGAGATCTCGGTCGAGAGTCCCTTGTCGTGGATGGTATAGGTCATGGGTGCACCGGTACGGGCCCTCTTCTCGCCCTGTTCCGCATCGAAGGACCTCCATTCAGGTCCCTGGTCGATGAACCTGTCGTCGAGGACAGCTCCGCACTGTTCGCAGATGAGCTCCCCTCTGTTGTAATCGCGGCTGAAATGCTTGCCTCCGCACTCGGGGCATACCTCAATTTCTTCCGCGTCTTCCCTTACCTTTGCCATCTTTGTTCTCTCCTCTGAAGTATGTTTCTTGGTTTAAGAGTCCGCCAAGGTCGCCTTTGATCACGGGTACGACGGTCACATATGGACAATCGACGGGTCCGAAGATCCTCTTGACGGTGCCGATCTTGCGATCGCGGTTATCGAATACGGCGTTGTTAACCTCGGGCGCGGTCACAGCTCTGATTACGATCTTCCCATCGTTCGTAATCGTCTCGATCTCGCCGAGGAACTGCATCAAATCACCTAAGGTCCTATCCGTAGACTTGATATCAGATAGTTAAGCGTTTCATATTTAAATATTTAGGTTTTCTTTAAGTTATGAAGAATAATCAGTATATAAATACCTTATAAAGGAATACATCGCAGGGGAATTAACAGTATATAAAGAAAAAATCAAATGGCCTATACATCCATCGACCCTGCGCACCCTTTATCTAGGCGGATTGCATCCCACATCCATGATCCTCGTAACCGGCGGAGCAGGGTACATCGGCAGCCACTGCGTCCTCCGTCTCCTGAGGGACGGCAAGGATGTCGTCATTTTCGACAGTCTCGAGCTCGGCCACCGCGAGATCGTGGACAGGCTCGCCAAGGCCGATACGCCCGGGAAGCTGGCTGGCTTTGTTCAGGGGGATCTGAAGAATCCGGATGACATCAAGTCCGTATTCGCGCAGTACGACATCGACTCCGTAGTCCATTTCGCCGCCTATTCGCAGGTGGCCGAGTCGATGCGCGAGCCCCAGAAGTACTACTATAACAACGTCTTCGGAACGCTGAACCTGCTCAGTGCAATGCTGTCCGCGGGTGTCAAGCTCATAGTGTTCTCATCCACCGCCGCCACGTACGGCGAGCCGGAATACGTCCCGATAGACGAGAACCATCCGCAGAGGCCGATCAACCCCTACGGCAACTCCAAGCTGATGATCGAGAGGATCATGGATGATTACGACCGTGCATACGGTCTCAGGAGCGTCAGGCTCCGCTACTTCAACGTCGTAGGTGCGGATGAGAGTGGCCTGATCGGCGAATGGCACGATCCCGAGACGCACCTGGTGCCCAACATCCTCAAGTCCAAGACCGGAGAGGGGAAGGAGTTCTCCATGTTCGGTACCGATTATCCTACCAGGGACGGGACCTGCGTCAGGGATTACATCGACGTCAGCGACCTGATCGATGCCCACGTCCTCGCCCTCGAGTATCTGAAGAACGGCGGTAA
>CAMMYR010000029.1 GCA_946528255.1 uncultured Methanomicrobiales archaeon
ACCTCCCCGGTCGTCTCGGTCTCCTTTCCGAAAAGCTCTCCTTCATATATGGTCCCGTCTTCGAGGACCAGGTATCCGCGTGCCATCGGGGAATTATCAGATTTTGGTACTGTATATAATGACATTGGTATCGGACTGACAGGTTTCAGAATCGGTTGTCGGATAGCGGACATTATTGTAACCTGCCGACGATGCGAAGAGGTATTATGTAGGGTCCCCATCAGCGGGGCATGCGCATAATCGGCACAGACCCCTCCGATAACTCCGTCAGGGTCCACATCGAGACCGATGAGGACATCTGGCATCTGTACAATGTCATCGAGGTGGGGGACCTGGTCACGGCATCCACCACCCGCAGGGAGGAGAAGGCGGCCGACAAGCTCAGGGCCGAGAGGGCCGAGAAGAAGCGCATGACGCTCGGCATCAGGATAGAGAAGATGGAGTTCTCCGAGGACGACCTGAGATTGAAGCTCCTCGGGACCATCGAGACCGGGCCGCAGGACATCGGCCAGCACCACACCCTCATACTGGAGGTGGGGGACCAGCTCTCCATCGGAAAAGACCGCTGGAGGCAAACCCACCGCGACAGGCTGGACAGGGCGGTCAACGACGCCAGGAAGCCGAAGATAGTGTTCGTCTCCCTGGACCAGGACGAGGCGACGGTGGCGGTGCTGAGGCAGTACGGATTGAAGGAGATCGTCACCATCAGATCCGGGAGGTCCGGCAAGCAGTACGCCGAGAAGCCCCAGGCCGACAATTTCCACAAGGAGATCATGGAGAAGCTGCTCCCGCTGATGGAGCCGGGGATGCCCCTTGTGCTCCTCGGACCGGGATTCGAGAAGGAGGCGCTGTCCGAATCCATGAAGAGGTCCGGGGAGCAGGCGTTCTCCAAGCAATACGTCTACCACACCGGGCAGACCGGGATGGCCGGAATCAACGAACTCATGAAGGCCGGCATGGGAGCGGAGGTCCTGAGGGAATCCTCAGTGGGCACCGAGCTGGAGGCCGTGGAGCAGCTGATGACCGAGATCTCCAGGAACGGCCCGGCGACCTACGGCGACATGCAGATCCGCCAGGCCGCGGATGCCGGGGCGGTTGAGAGGCTGCTCATCCTGGATTCGAAAATCAGGGAGCAGGACCTGGACGACCTGGTCAGGGCCGTGGAGGCCCAGAAGGGGAGCGTCATCGTGGTATCCGCCCAGCACGACGGCGGGAAGCAGCTGGCCGCCCTCGGCGGCATGGGCGCCATCCTGAGATACAAGATGGAGCGAGCCTGCGTCCGTTTGTTTATATATGGATTAGCCCTTGCAGCCATTAGGATGCATTCGCCAGTTTCGCACGAATCAGCGGAGCATACGGATGGGATGGGAACCATATGAAAGATAAGAATCAGCTCATGGAATCGTTCAAGGACAAGAGGCTCTGCGTGGTCGACTCCACGCTCACCAACGGCGAGCAGGCCGCAGGTGTCGTTTTCTCAAGCCTCGAGAGGTACAGGATCGCCCAGCTCCTCGACGAGGCCGGCGTGGACCAGATCGTTGCCGGCATGCCCATGATGGGCGACTCGGAGAAGAAGGCGGTCAAGCACATCGCCCGCATGGGCCTCGGGGCATCCGTCATGTCCTGGAACAGGGCCGACATCAACGATATCAACGCCAGCATCGAGTGCGACGTGGACTCCGTGACCATTTCGATCGGAGCCTCCGAGTACCAGTACTCCAAGGTATACGGCCAGGACGCCCAGTGGGTCATCGACATGCTCTGCAACGCGGTCTCCTACGCCGCCGAGCACGGGATGTACGTGTCCTGCGTCGCCGAGGACGCCCCCAATGCGGACCTCGGATTCCTCATCGACTTCGCCAAGGCGGCCAAGGCGGCCGGAGCCAACCGCTTCGGATACTGCGACAGCCTCGGCAACGACGACCCCTTCTCCTGCCACGAGAGGATAAAGACCCTCAGCCAGATCGTCGGCATGGACATGGAGATCATCGCCCGCGACGACTTCGGGATGGCCACCGCCAACACCCTCGCCGCGATCAAGGCCGGAGCCAAATTCGCCAACGTAACCTCCGTGGGCATCGGCTCCAGGGCTGGATGCGCCCCCCTCGAGGAGGTCTGCCTCGGCGCCAAGAAGATCATGGACGTGCCCTGCGCCGTCGACGCCACCAAATTCTCCGCCATCGCGGAGGCCGTCGCACTGGCTTCCGGGCGCCCCGTCCCCGATGGCAAGGCCATCATCGGCGGCAAGATATTCGTCCAGGAGGCCGGCGTCTCCGAGGACGGAGTCATCCGCGATGAGAACGGCGAGGCCTTCGACCCCGCCGAGGTCGGAGCCGTCAGGACCATCGCCATCGGAAAGCACTCCAGCAGGAACACCATCATCTCCGAGATGGCCCAGATGGGCATGCAGCTCGAGAAGGATGCTGCCGACGAGCTCCTGGCCATGGTCAGGATCGCCTGCACCCAGATGCACCGCGGCATCAGCCGCAGGGAGCTTTTCCTCCTCTACGAGGACATGATGAACGGTGCCGACGTGTTCGACAGATCCGCTTGAAACCATTCACCGGGGCCCGGGATGCCGGGCCCCGAACACTTTACGAATTGGCCGAAGCGATTTATCTCGGCTAAATGAGACTATTAATCCTAGATGCGATTATCATCCGGGCATGTCTACGCTAAAGATCAGCGAACTGCTGGGGCAGAAGCATGTCATCGACGTGATCGTCTTCCTGTACTTCTTCGGGGAGCGCAACCGCTCCGAGATATACCATTCGATATCATCGAGCCAGAAGATGCCCAGGAAGCTGGAGCAGATGGAATCCGCCGGCATTATCACCACGGACGAGTTCGGCGGCCACGGCCGCAAGGCCACCAGCCTGACCGAGAAGGGGCGCTTCCTGGCCGAAGCGCTGCTGACTATAGAGGAATCGATGAAAGGCACCGCGGAGGAGTTCCGCCAGCAGATGGCGGATTCCATCACCTCGAACCTGAAGGATATGTACCGCAGGGTGCGAATCGCTCGTAGGACCTGTTGTCGGTCACGTGGCTGCCCTTGCCCTCGAACCTGGGCAGGGTGCCCGGGAGGACCAGCCTAACGTCCGCCTTGATGTTGAGGATGTTCTTCATGCGCTCGGCGGTCTTGCGGGTCATCTCGCCCAGCTTGACCATGTCATCGGTGAGGTGGGCCTCGTCCAGCTCCACCTCCACCACCATGCTGTCCATGTAGTTGGCGTTGCTGAGGGTGATGTGGTAGAACGGGGACAGGAAAGGCATCTCGCCTATGACCGACTCGATCTGCGACGGGAACACATTGACTCCGCGTACCACCAGCATATCGTCGGTCCTGCCGGATATCCTCATGAGCCTGGGGTGGGTCCTGCCGCACTTGCAGGGCGTCCAGTCCAGGGCGGAAATATCCCCGATCCTGTACCTGATCAGGGGGAAGGCCTCCTTCTTGAGCATGGTGACCACGATCTCGCCCCTCTCGCCCTCCTTGCAGGGCTCCCCGTTCTCGTCCAGGATCTCCATGTAGCACAGATCCGCCCAGACGTGCAGGCCGCACTGCTGGTCGCACTCCAGGAACATGGGGCCGTAGAACTCGCTGGCCCCGTAGCAGTTGTGGACGTGCACCCCGGTGCGCTCCTGTAGCTTCTGCCTCATGCTCTCCGACCAGGGCTCCCCGCCGGCGATGGCCAGGCGGACCTTGGTGTCCCTGCGGATGTCTATTCCCTTCTGGTCGCATACGTCGGCGATGTGGAACATATAGGATGGTGTGCCGGCCCAGACGGTGACGGGCAGGTCCTGCATCAGCTGTATCTGCCTGTCGGTGTTCCCTGTCCCTATGGGCAGCACGGTGGCGCCGACCTTCTCGGCCCCGTAGTGGACGCCCAGACCCCCGGTGAAGAGGCCGTAGCCGTGGAAATTCTGGAACATATCCTTCTTGGTCATGCCGAACGACGTCATTCCCCTGGCCAGGGATTCGGTCCAGTTGTCCAGATCGTTCCTGGTGTAGCCGACCACAGTGGGCCTCCCGGTGGTACCGGAGGAGACGTGGACCCTCACGAGCTCTTCGTAGGGCCTGACGAACAGCTTGTCGGGATAGTTGTCGCGGAGATCCGACTTCCTCATGAAGGGGACCTTGCGGAACGCCTCGAAGCTGGTGATATCCGATGGTTTCACCCCAGCCTCGTCCATGCGGGCGCGGAAGAACGGGGAGATCTCGTACATCTCGGCGACCTTCTCCTGCAGGAGCTTGAGCTGCAGGGCCTCGAGTTTCTCGCGGGGCATCGTCTCGATCTCTTCGTTCCAGAAAGCCATGGGTGCAACCTTCCGTGCCCTTCGGGGCACAGTGCTATGTTATAGCATACCACATTTAACCGTGTCGGTCAGTATTAAGGTGAAAACATGAGAAGAGGGAGGGAGGACCCTCCCGGATTCCGGATCGCGGTAAGACGATGGATCCGAGGACGCGGAGCTTCCCGCCCTCCAGATACATCAGTATGGCCTTGTCGCCGGGCTTGTGGATCATATCGGAGTCCATCTCGATGGAGACCTGGGCCTGCCTGAAATCGTCCCCGTCGTCGACGGATACGACCCTGCAGGGCAGCATCTGCATCCAGTGGCCCACATGGAGCACCATGCCCTCCTTCAGCGGGGTGGGCCAGTACTTCACCAGGGATACCTTACCGGATACGGACCTGGACATCTTCATGGACGGGTCGGTGGTGAGGACGAATCCCCTGTCCAGCTCCTCTGATTCGATGTTCCTGAGGGCCAGTCCGACATGGTCGCCTTTGACCCCGTCGTCAGCATCGATGTCGTGCTTCTGGATGGATTTGAGGATGACTTCCTTGTTCACAGGGAAGACCTTCATCTTGTCGTGCTTCCTGAAGTACCCGTCTATGACGGATCCCAGGACCACGGTGCCCACTCCCTTGACGTTGAAGTGGCTGTCGACCGGACAGGAACCGCAGGTCCCTTCGCCGGGCTGCTTCGCCTCGGCCTTGGCCATGGCGATGAGCTCCTCCCTCATCTTGATGGGGTCCTCCTCGCGGTACTCGTAGTGCTCCAGGCAGGTGCCCGCCAGTATGGGGGCCAGCTGCTCCGGCTGGATGTAGTTCCTGAGGATGATGAAGCCCCTGTCTATGCCCAGGGAATCCACCATGACGATGGTCTCCCCCAAATTGGCGTCGATCTTGTCGACCACCAGTATGCAGAACTCCGACATGGCGACGGAGTAGAACAGGGATGACAGCTTCTCCGGGTACTTGGACGGCTCGATGAGGGTGAACGAATCGCTCCCCGCCTTGTGGTCGTAGAACGTCATATCGGTGACGGTGCCCTTCTTGCCGACGGTGGCGGCGTATCCGGGTGTCCCGACCACTGCGATGTTCAGGTTGCCCACGGGATCAGATCTCCTGCTCGGTGATCAGGGTGATTCCCGCTCCCTCGAGGACGCCGACGGCCTTCTGGCAGTCGTCCACCCTAAGGAAGAAGGCGGCCTTGCTCCTGCCGGTGTAGGCGTAGCCGTACTCGATGTTGATGCCCTCGCGTCCCAGGACGTCGGCGGCGGCGAATATGGAACCGGGCTCGTCGTCGATGATGACTCCTATTACCTCGGTCTTCCTGACGATTATGTTCTTGCCCTGGAGCTTGGAGTAGGCGTCCTCCGGGTCATCCACGATGGCCCTCAGGATACCGAACTCCGCCGACTCGGCGAGGTTGAAAGCTTTCATGTTGACGCCGCAGTCCCTGAGGACCGAGACGATGTGGGCCAGGCGGCCCGGCTCGTTGTTGACGAAAATCGACAGCTGCTTGATTATCTTCGACATCCCAATCACCTTCGGAACTTCCTCGTATCGATAACGCGTTTTGCCTTGCCCTCGAACCTGGGCAGCGCACCGGGAGCCTTCAGCTCCACGGTGACCGCGATGTTGAGGTACTTCTTGAGTTCGGACTCGATGTGAGACCTGAGGCGGATCATGTCGTCCAGCTTGTCCGTGAACGCCTGCTCCTTGATCTCCACCTGGAGGACCATGTTGTCCAGGGTGCCCTCCCTGCTCACGAGGATCATGTACTGGTCGCCGACCTCCGGGATCTGCATGAGCGTGTACTCGATCTGCGAGGGGAACACGTTGATACCGCGGATGATCAGCATATCGTCGGACCTTCCGGTGATCCTGCTGATCCTCGGGGAGGTCCTGCCGCAGGGGCACTCGTCGTCGTGGAGGGTGGTGATGTCCCTGATCTTGTAGCGGATCATGGGCATGGACTCCTTCTTCAGCATGGTGACCACCATCTCGCCCTTCTGGCCGGGCTCCAGGGATTCTCCTGTGTCGGGGTCGAGGATCTCGACGTACATGATGTCCCCGGCGATGTGTATCCCGTTGCGCTCCTCGCACTCGGTGAACATGGGACCTGCCTGCTCGGATGTGCCGTAGATGTCGTAGGCCTTGATGCCCATGGACTGCTCGATCTTCTGCCTCATGCTCTCGGACCAGGGCTCCGCTCCCAGGACGGCCTTCCTCAGCTTGGTGTCCCTCCTGAAGTCGACCCCCATCTTCGCGGCGACCTCGCCCATGTGCATCAGGTAGGACGGGGTGCAGGCTATGGCGGTGACCCCCAGGTCCTGGATGAGCTCGATCTGCCTCTCGGTGCCCCCGGTGCCGGTGGGCAGGACGGTGGCGCCGACCCTCTCGGCCCCGTAGTGGAGGCCGAGACCGCCGGTGAACAGCCCGTATCCGTAGGAGATCTGCATGGTGTCGTCGGATCCGATGCCGACCGATGTCAGAGACCTGGCCAGCGCCTCGGTCCAGTACTCCAGGTCGTTCCTGGTGTAGCCGACCAGGGTCGGCTTGCCTGTGGTGCCCGAGGATACGTGGTACCTGACGACCTCGTTGTTCGGCACTGTGAACATGTTGGTCGGGTAGTTGTCGCGCAGGTCCTGCTTGACCATGAACGGCAGCTTGGTGATGTCGGCCAGGCTGCTGATGTCGTCAGGATGGACGTTCTGCGCCTTCATCCTGTCGTGGTAGAACTTGTTGAACGAGTAGAGGTTATTGACGAGCGCCTTCAGCTCGCGGTACTGCAGCTGCTTGAGCTGGTCCTTGGGCATGCACTCCATCTTAGGGTTCCAGAACATAAAACACCCCTTTCTGGGGGTTTATGATGTCTCCCGTAGAAATAA